>DASYSN010000036.1:0-7592 GCA_036003305.1 Thermoanaerobaculia bacterium | reverse complement strand
CAGAACCGCCTACGACGAAACCGTCTACCTGGCCGCACTTGAACGCCGTAACTCACCGCTTTGCAAACGACTAGCGGCTTGACTTCCGACCTCAGATGGCTGAGCCGGCGTAGCGCGGCGAAGGATCTCCAAATGCGCTGCAGGTGGCTCGTGCCGCGCATTCTGAGATCCTTCGCCGTCTACGCGGCTCAGGATGACGGGGGGAACTCAAGGTGCTGGTGCAGGCGGCGCCGCAACCGCAATCGTCGGCTGCGGCGGGGCCACGGTCGGCGGCTGATTGACGAGCTCCGTGTACTCGAAGAGCGCGGTCGAGA
Source organism: Thermoanaerobaculia bacterium (assembly GCA_036003305.1). Taxonomy (GTDB): domain Bacteria; phylum Acidobacteriota; class Thermoanaerobaculia; order Gp7-AA8; family Gp7-AA8; genus DASXHZ01. The sequence goes on along the minus strand of DASYSN010000036.1, from coordinate 7,278 downwards.
GATAGCGCTCGCCGGTATCCGGCAGCACCGTTACGACGCGCTTCCCGGCGCCGAGCTCCTTCGCGATCTGGAGCGCGGCGTAGGCGATCGCGCCGGACGAGATGCCGACGAGGATGCCTTCCTGCTTCGCCAGCTTGCGTGCTGTCTCCACCGCCTGGTCGAACGTCACGTCGAACACGCGGTCGACCGCCTTGGCGTCGTAGATCTGCGGAATGAAGCTCGGCCCGATCCCCTGAATCTTGTGCGGCGCGTAGCCTCCGCCCTTCAGCACCTGCGCCTCGATCGGCATGACCGCGACGACGAGGACGTCCGGCTTCTCTTTCTTCAGCGTCTGCCCGGTACCGCTCACCGTTCCACCGGTCCCGACGCCCGCGACGAGCGCGTCGAGCTTTCCGTCCGTATCGCGCAGGATCTCGCGCGCCGTCGTCTCGCGATGGATCTTCGGATTAGCCGGATTCTCGAACTGCCGCGAAAGCCACGCGCCGTTCTTCTCGGCGTACTCCTTCGCTAAGTTGAGCGCATGCACGAGCCCCGCGCTTCCGGGCGTGAGGATCAGCTCCGCGCCGAGGGCCTGCAGCAGCTTTCGCCGCTCGACCGACATCGTGTCGGGCATCACCAGGACGCACTTGTAGCCTTTCGCCGCGGCCACGAACGCGAGCCCGATGCCGGTATTGCCGCTCGTCGCCTCGACGATCGTGTCGCCGGGCTTCAGCTCGCCCGCCTTCTCCGCTTCCGTGATCATCGAGATCGCGATGCGATCCTTCACCGACGACGCCGGGTTGAAGCTCTCCAGCTTCACGATCACTTCCGCCGATCCCGCGTCGGGCACGCGGTTCAACCGTACGAGAGGCGTGTTGCCGATCAGCTCCGTGATGTTGTCGTAAATCCTGCCGTGCATTTCGCTCTCCTTTCGAAAGAGGCGAAATAGTACCGGATTTGTACCGTTTGCGCTGTCAGCGCTCGGTGAACGGCGAGCCGCGGAGCGGCGTCACATCAGTAGCCCACGGCGTCAGCCGTGGGATAAGCGCGTGGAAATCGATCGAGCCGCGGAGCGGCGACAGTGTTGAGAGTGTCGCCGCTCCGCGGCTCGCTTCCCAGGGGAGGCCTCTATCCCCACGGCTGACGCCGTGGGCTACTGATGTGACGCCGCTCCGCGGCTTTAAACCGAGGACTGAGGACTGGGTCTACGCGGTCGCTTGGCCGAGGTAGCGGTAGCCGATTTTGGCGACCGCTACGATGACCGCGGCATCCGTCCCCACCGCCTTTTGCAGCTTGCGGCGGAGACGAGTGACATGCGTGTCGACCGTGCGGGAGTTGAGGTTCAGGTCGACGCGGTAGTTCCAGACGCGCGAAAGGAGCTCATCGCGGGGGACGACGCGCTCTTTGTTCTTGAAGAGGTACATCAGGAGGTCGAACTCTTTCGGCGAGAGTTTCAGCTTCTGGTTGTTGGCGCTCGCCTCGCGCGTCGCCGGATCGAGACGGATGATCTGGTCTTCGCAGACCTGCTTCGTGACCGTCGACGCCACCTCGCTGCGGCGCATGACGGCGTCGATGCGCGCGAAGAGCTCCTGCACGCCGAACGGCTTCGTCACGTAGTCGTCGGCGCCGCCGCGAAGGCCGCGCACCTTGTCTGTCTCCTGTCCGCGTGCGGTCAGGAGGATGACCGGGACCTTCGAGACCTTCCGGATGTGGTCGAGCACCTCGAAGCCGCTGCGCTTCGGAAGCATGAGGTCGAGGAGAATGAGCTCGGGGTTCTCCGCATGGAAGAGGCGGATCGCCTCCTCGCCGTCGCCCGCGGCGACGGTCTCGTAGTTCTCGTGGCGCAGATTGATCTCCAGGCCCTGGCGCAGGCCGGCCTCGTCTTCGACGATCAGGATCTTCGTCATCGGCTCCCCCGTATCCCCTTCTTACGCATCAGTCATGGCCCAGGTTTCTAAAACGTCTCAGGCAGCCCCACGAAGCCGGGCGCGACCCGGGGCTGAGTCGCAGCCGCGAATGGGAAGAGAAGGCGGAACGTCGACCCTTTTCCCGGCTCGGATTCCACCTCCACCCGGCCGCCGTGCGAGGCGACGATCTGCTGGACGAGGGTGAGGCCGAGGCCCGCGCCGCGGCGGGTCTGGGTGTCGGAAAACTGCGCGCGGTAGTACGGGTCGAAGATGCGCCCGAGCTCCTTCTGGTCGATTCCGATGCCGCTGTCCTTCACCTCGAGGATCACGTGGCCGTCCCCTTGACGCAGCACCACCTCGATCGCCTTCACGTCATCCGAATACTTGATCGCGTTGTCGATCAGGTTGAGCAGCGCGCGGGAGACCGCCTCGCGGTCCCACAACTGCTCGTCGATCGTCTCGTCGAGCTGCATCGTCACCGTGAAGCCCTTGCTGCGAATCCACGACTCGTACGTCGAGACGACGGTGCGTACCAGATCGCGCGGCAGGACCGGCGTGAACGCGAGCACCTTCGATTGCCCGTGCTGCATGCGCGCGACGTCGAGCACGTTCTCGACGAGATGCGAGAGGTGCATCGACTCGCGGAGGATCTGGTCCTCGATCTGCTCGCGCTCGTGCTCCTTCAGCCGCGCGCCGCGCTTGAGCGTCTCCGCGCCGAGGCGGATCATCGACAGCGGCGTGCGGAGCTCGTGCGAGACGTTCGCGATCAGCGCGCCGCGGAGGTTCACCATCTCCGCCTCCTTGCGCAGGCCGCGGAGCGTCAGGATCGCGCCGACGCCGGTGAGCGCCAGCGCCACGAAGCTGAGGATCAGGCTGATCACGCCCTGGTTCTCCCACCCCGATCCGATGTAGCTGGGGCGTACCACTGCTCTGACGCCGTACATCGTCAGCGGTTGGGAAAGCGGCGTCACGAACGCGAATCCGTCCGTCAGCTTCTGGAGACCGGCGTGCGGCGAACGGATGAGCGTCAGATCCGCCCGCTGCTGCACCATGAAAGGATCGTCGCTGCGGACCAGCGGCTGCTGCTTGATCGTGCTGTGCATGCGCAGCAGCAGGCGATCGGGGTCGTACATGTACCGGACGGTGCCGGACGATGTGTAGAACTCGCGCGGCAGCCGCGGCGGCATTCTCTCGTTCGTCTGCAACTCGCTGATGTAGATCGAGTTCGCCGGATCGGAGTCGGGGACGTAGATCGCCGAGACGATCCAGCCGTTGTTGTTGATCCAAGCCTGCAAGTCGCTCCCCGTCGGCGCCGCGGTGTGCCGCTCGATCTGCTGCCACTCCTCGGCGGCGTGGGTCAGCTCGGTGCGAATCGCGTTGTCGGTCCGGCGGGCCGTGATCTCCGAGGCATAGCCGGCGTACTGCACCGCTAAGGAGTTCGCGCCACGCTCCATCCGCTCCGAGAGCTGATACGAGCGGTACGCGAGCATGGCGAGCCCGGCAGCGATGATGAGGAAAGGAACGACGATCGAGACGCGGTCTGAGCGCTCGCCCCCGCGGGAGCGCGGTTTCAACTTCGCGAGTAGGGCATCGAGCATTCGCGTCGGTTCATTGTCCCGAGCCCGCCGGCGTCGTCACTCCGTGAAACTTGGACAGATGCACGGCGATGGCCTTCTCGACCTGCGCCTTCGGGTATGGCGCAAGCTGCACTTCGGTCTTCCGGTACGTTCCGTGACGATCGACGATGACGAATAGGATGCCGGTGGTGTCCTTCACCTCGGCCACGATGTTCTTGTAATCCTTCATCGTTCCGTACATCAGCGAGCGTCCGTTGATCGCGATGATGCGGTCACCGGCCTGGAGATCGACGTGCGCGGCGGGGCCATCGTTGCTGATCGATTTGATGTAGATCCCTGGTCCCGACGGCATTGGAAGAATCGACGCGCCGAGGTAACGGCGTCCCGACAACATGTCGCGGATCTCCTGCTCGCACTCGCGTGCGCTGGCGTTGCACCTTCGGACGGGCGTCTGCACGTCCTGCGCGAGCACGACGGTGACGCCGGCGAAGAAAGTGGCGATAGCGATGCGGAGAACACGATGAGTCATTGGACGCGGGATCCTCGAACACCACGAATGTAGTCGATCGCCCGGAGGTACTGATTACAAATCAGAAAAAGTCGGATGAATTCCCTGTGATTTCAGCGGTTAACGGCCGAAACGGAGGGTGCCGAACGCGGCGGGGACGTGGAAATCGGGCGGTGTCCGCATCGTCGGTTGCCACGCGAGGAAGTCGTCGCCCAGTGTTGGATCGCGATCGATCCGAAAAAAGTTGCCCCGCCATGCCTCTCCGTCGCCCGGCGCCGTCCGCCCCAGGGCGGCGAACGGGATGCGGATGACGACGTCGAGTGTGTCGCCGTCGCGCCGGACGCCCGGAAAAAGACCCTCGCAGGTCCACGCCAGGTCGGTCTTCATCGTGGAACGCACCCCGTCCGGCGACTCGATCCGCGCGTCGAACGTCGTGCCGAGGGGGTTCACCTCGATCTCGAAGTACTCCTCGAGGCGTGCCGGCGCGAGGAAGACTTCCACCACGTCCTCCTCGTAGAGCGGAGCATCGTGCCGGAGGTGCGTCGCGACGACACGATCGTCAGCGCCCGCAAAAACGACCGTCAGCATCTCGTCGTCGAAATACGCCGCGACCGTGGTCCGCTGGCGCGCCGCGCCGCCGTCGGACGCGCGGCACAGCTCCACGCGATCGCACACTTCGGGAACCCGCCACGGTTCCTCGATGGAGAAAAGCGCGAACGGGACGACCAGTGCGTTCACAGCGCGGAGTCTAAGCCGTTTTTTTTCTAGGAGGGCTGACGCCCTCCTGGCTCATGGTGTGCACGAGTGCGCTGTCGGGACCATGGTGGATCGAGAGCTCGAAGCGCTGAAACGGGAGTTCCTTACCGAAGCGAAGGCGAAGGTGCAGGAGATCGCCACAATGACCAGCGGCCCGCGCGATTCGCAGTCGCTCGACCGCCTCGCCTACCTCGCGCATCAACTCAAAGGCTCCGGCGGCAGCTACGGCTACGCACGCATTTCCGACGACGCGGCCGAGATCGAGCGCGCCGTTGAGCGAATCACGGCCGGCGAGAACGGCGATCGCACCGAAGCAACGCTCCGCGAGAAAACCGACAGCCTTCAGAAGGCGGTCGACCAGGCATTCGCCGAGCTCCGGTGACGGGCCTCCGTGTGGCGCCGGCAATCCTGCCGGCGCACCTTTCAGTGCGTCCCTACGGGCACGTTGTCGAACTCCGGCCGCGTCACACGGTTCACATCGCGGCGCTTCTCGGCTTCGACGCGATTCCGCCCCGCCTTCTTTGCACGATAGAGCGCCTTGTCCGCGTGGACGACCAGCTCCTTCGCCGAGCGTGCCTTCGTCCGCGGGGCCGCTGAGACACCGATACTCACGGTGACTTGAAGCGGCCCCGCCTGCGTCTCGGCAACCGTCGACTCGACGAGCGACCGAATCTTCTCAGCGAACGTCATCGCGTCGTCGAGCTCCGTCTCCGGCATCATCACCGCGAACTCCTCGCCGCCGTAGCGCGCCACCAGGTCGGTCGCGCGGATCGATTCGCGGAAGACTTTCGAGACGCTCTTCAGCACCTCGTCGCCGACCGCGTGGCCGTACGTGTCGTTCACCTTCTTGAAGAAATCAATGTCGATGATCGCGAGCGAGAGCGGACGGTCGTAGCGCACCGACTCCTCGAACGCGCGCAGCAGCTCGTCCTGGAAGTAGCGATGGTTGTAGAGCCGCGTCAGGCCGTCGGTGATCGAGAGCAGTTCCAGCCGCTTGTTCGCCTCGATCAGCTCCTTCTGCAGCTCGACGATTCGCTTTCCCGCGCGGATGCGCGCGAGCAGCTCGGGATACTGGAACGGCTTCGTGATGTAGTCGTCCGCGCCGAGCTCGAGTCCCTCGACCTTCGCCTCCTGATCGTCCTCGCCCGTCAGCATGATGACGTAGCGCGCCCGCATCTCGCGGTTCGACCGCAGCTCGTGCGCGAGGACGACGCCGTCCATGTCGGGGAGCCTGCGGTCGAGGATGGCGAGGTCCCACGGCGAGGTCGACAGCATCTGCCGCGCTTCCTCGCCGGTCGCGCACTCGACCGTCTCGTACCCGGCGCGCGCCATGTAGAAATTCAGCAGCCGCCGGATGGCGGCGTCATCATCGACGATCGCAATCGTGAACTTCTCGCCCATGCCGGTGCCGCGCTACCGCAAGCGGCCTGCCATGTCACTCGACCCGCATGGAAATGTCGAGTCCCGTCACCGAGTGCGTCAGCCCGCCCACCGAGATCCGGTCGACGCCAGTTTCCGCAATGGCGCGAATGTTTTGCAGCGTGACGCCGCCCGACGCTTCGAGGGGGATCTTGCCCGCCGTCCGTCGCACCGCCTCAGCCATCGTTTCGGTCGACATGTTGTCCAGGAGGATGAAGTCCGGCTTCAACGACAGCGCCTCGTCGAGCTCGGCCAGATCGCGCACCTCGACCATGATCGGCACCCGGTCCTCGGTCCTCGGTCCTCGGTCCTCGGATCGGTCCTCGGATGATCCCGTCGAAACGGGAGAGTCCCACCGCCAGTCCGAGGACCGAGGACCGAGGACCGAGGACTGTCTCCCGCGGATCCGCTCGAGCGCGGCGGTGATCGATCCCGCCGCGTCGATGTGGTTGTTCTTGACGAGAAACATGTCGTGCAGCCCGTAGCGATGGTTCTCGCCTCCGCCGCAGCGAACGGCGAATTTGTCGAGCAGCCGCAGCCCGGGCGCGGTCTTGCGCGTGTCGTAGATCTTCGCGCCCGTGCCGCTGACCGCATCGACGTACCGTCTCGTGGCCGTGGCGATCCCGGAAGCGCGCTGGATGAAGTTGAGCGCCGTCCGCTCGCCGCTCAACAGCGCGATCACCCCCGCCTCCACCTCGGCGAGCACATCGCGCGGCTTCACGGGTGTGCCGTCCTTCACGACCGGCCGGAACGAGCTCGTCGGGTCGAGGAGTGCGAACGTCGTCTCCGCGAAGATCAGCCCGCAGAACACACCTTCCGCCTTGGCGATAAACCGGGCCCGTCCGCGCTGCGAGGGGTCGAAGATCGCCTCGGAAGTGATGTCGGGAAGGAGGTCTTCGTCGAAGGCGCGGCGGATGAGCGGCTCGACGGCGTCACGCGAGAGAAATTCTGGCATCAGCACGATGTTTACCACAGGTAGTTCGTTGACAAGTTGGGGGCGCACCGGCTTCGACGGGGATATGTCGGGGCTTTGGTTGCATGCCGAGCTGATTGCCTCGTAAAAACGATCAAAACTGAGTAGCTGCGAACAACAGCGAACTCGCCCTCGCGGCCTAAAAACCCGTGAGCGTCC
>DASYSN010000035.1:0-4342 GCA_036003305.1 Thermoanaerobaculia bacterium | reverse complement strand
TGCCACGAGCCGCACGGCAAGGGGCTGGGCCGCGACATGATCCGCGTCACCCGCTCCGGCGAGCTGCCGTGCGTCAGTTGCCACACGGAAAAGCGCGGCCCGTTCGTCTTCCAGCACGGCAGCGTCGCCCTCGGCGACTGCCTGACCTGCCACGAAGCGCACGGCTCCTCGAATCCGAAGCGCCTCATCCGCGCCAACGTCTATCAGCTCTGTCTCGAATGCCACTCGAACACCCCGACCAACGTCCTCGGCTCGCAGCCGCCGTCGTTCCACAACCTCAACAACCCTCGCTATCGGAACTGCACCACGTGCCACACCGCGATCCACGGCTCCAACCGTGATCCGCAGTTGTTCAAGTAGGAGAGGGCGATGACGATGAAAAGCAGACTCCTGTCACTCGCGCTCCTCCTGGCGGCGTTCACGGCGCGCGCGCAGACGGCCGCCTTCGATCTCGAGGCCGGCTACCGCTGGCTCGACCTCAAGGGCAACGAGGGGATGTACCGCACGCAGATCGACGAGCGCAGCGGCTTTGTGATCCGCGCGTTCACGATGAACAGCACCTCGCCGCTCGCCGACCGCATTCGCATCGACGTGAGCGACCTCGGCACCGGGCCGGCGGGCTCGCTCCGCGTCGACGCCGAGCGGGCCGATCTCTATCACTTCCGCCTCGGCTACCGCTCGGCCGACATGTACAGCGCCGTCCCGAGCTTCGCGCTCGGCCAGCACACATACGACCGGACCCGGCGCACGATCGACGCCGATCTCGAGCTCTTCCCCGATCGCACGATCGTCCCGTTCGTCGGCTATTCGTTCAATCACTTCAGCGGACCCGGTACGACGACCTACCACGTCGGCCAGGACGAGTTCCTCCTCGGCCAGTCGCTCCGCGACACCGAACACGAATACCGCGTCGGCGCGGGATTCCACTTCACCAAGGTCTACGGTGAAGTGACGCAGGGATGGCGGCGCTTCAGCGGGAACGAAACGCTGACGCTGGCCGGCCCTTCGACCGGCAACAACACCACGCCGGTGCTCGGCCGCGACGTCACCGCGACGTCGATCTCGCGCACGGACAGCACCAGCGTCGACACGCCGTTCACGAATGTCTACGTGACCGGCCAGTTCGCCGACCGCGTCAAGGTGACCGGCAACTTCGTCCGGTTCAACGCCGACTCGAACGGCAGCGAGAGCGAAGCCGACGCCGGCTCGTTCATCAACTTCGCGATCAGCCGTTTCTTCGCAGGACTGAACGAGACCGCGAGCTCGCGGACGAAGAACACCACGTGGCGCGGCGGCGCGCGCGCCGAGGTGGGGCTGGCGGATAACGTCGACGTCTTTGCGGGATTCGATCGCGATCACCGCGAGCTCGACGGCACGGCGCTCCTCAATGACATCTTCCTCCAGACCGTGAACTTCGGCGGCGCGGACCCGAAGGACGTGGCGACGATCCTCAACGCGAACAGCTCGATGGAGCGCACGGAAGACAACGTCCGTGCGGGCCTCTCGGCTCGGGCGATCGGCCCGTTCGCGCTTCGCGCTGAAGTGCGCGAGACCGAGGTCGACGCCAATGTCAGTCCCGACCTCTCCGAGATCGTCGTTCCCGGCGCAGAGGGAGGGTCATTCGCCCGCCGCATCCGGACATTCGACAGCACCGGCAGCTTCACGAAGAAGTTCCTCACGCTGTCGGCGGCATGGCGCCACGACTCCGCGAACGCGAACATCTTTCGCACCGACTTCCTCAACCGAAACCGCTACCGCGTTCGTGCGCAGGTCAACGGACCGGCGTGGCTGAAGGCGGGCGTCACCGCCGAACAGACGAAGCAGTCCAACGATCATCCCGACGTGGCGTACGAGGCGAAGATCCGCCAGTACAGCGGTAACGTCGAAGTCTCACCGGTGAAGTACGTCTCCGTGCGCGGCTCGCTCTCGCGGTTCAAGACCGACACGAACGCGCTTTTCCTGCGGCCCGAGACGCTCAAGCCAGACACGTCGATCCACACCGAGAACGGCCGTGCGCGCGAGCTCGGCGTGACGTTCTCATACAAGCGGCTCGGTCTCGATACCGGCGTCTCGCGCTTCACGAACGACGGCACGTTCCCATTCACCCTCGATCGCACCAGCGCGCGGGCGACCATCGATCTCAAGGCCCGGACCGGCCTTGCGCTCGAGTGGAACCACGACAAGTACGAAGAGCCGAACCCTTCGCTCGGAAACTTCGACGCGAACCGATACGGCATCTACCTGCGCTGGGCGCGATAGAACCGCCGTGTGGGGCGGGCTTTCCAGGCCGCCCCCGTTTCCACATCTTGTCGATTCGACACGTTCCGCTTCCTCCTCCGGGATGAACGTCTCGTGCGCAAGGGGCGGCCGCGAGATCGTCAGCACCGGGCAGTTGGCGAAGCGGACGAAGCGCTCGGCGTTGGGGCCGAAGATGGCCGTGTTGCGGAACATCTTCCGTTCCGCGGCGATCACGAGCAGGTCGGCGTCGAAGTCGTCGGCGCAGGCGAGGACGCGCTCGGCGATGTCGCCGTGCGCGATCACCGTCCGATACGTGCAGAGGTTCTGCACCTCCTGCGGAATCCACTGCTTCGCGAGCGTCTCCTCGGCGGCAGCTTTCATCCGGTCTACCGATTCGACGACGTGCACCACGATGAGCTCCGCCCCGAATCCGGCCGCGAGCTGCGCCGCGCAAAAGAGCGACTCATGCGCGATGTCGCTGAACGTCATCGGGCAGACGATCCGCCTCGGCAAGGCCAGCTCGTCGCGAAGCTCCGGCCCGATGGTGAGCACTGGGATCGTCGCGTCGTGGAGCACCTCCTCGGCGATCGAGCCGATGAACGCGCGACGGATGCCGGTGCGCGCGTGCGTACCGAGGATGATCAGATCGGCGCGCGCGTTCGTCTCGAGATCGCGGCGGATCTCCGCGAGCTCCACCTCGCTCGGCGGTGCATACGTGGCTTCGTACAAGTCGATTGGATACGTCGACATGTCGGCGTAGGCGATGGTGACCTTCGCGGCGAATCGTCCGGCGAGCAGCGCGGCATACCTCAGCGCCGGAAGAGTGGCGTCGCGGAGATCGTAGGCAACGAGGATGTTTCTGATCTGCAGCTTTTCCACGATCTCCTCCTTCTGCCGTTGTGATCGGCCCGCCGGGTCATCCGGGCCGTGACTCGGGACCCGGCGCGTTGTGGCGTCGCGCATGGCTATCGGGTGACGACGCTCGCTGCCGGAACGCGCGCATGGGTCGATATATAAAGCGAGGAGGTCGGCATGAACCTCACGCAGATACTCGCACCGGTCGATCTATCAGAAGGCGGAATCACCGCGTTGCAGTACGCACGTTTCTTCGCTGAAGCGTGTTCCGCGAACCTCACCTTGCTGCACGCTGCATTTGAACCGGCCGTCTCCGACGCCACGAGGGCCGAGGTTCAGGACTACGCCGCGAAAGCTCTCGCGAACGCGAAGTACGACGTGATCGTCGAATCGGGCCAACCGGTGCATGTGATTCTCCGAACCGCTCGCGAGCTCAATGCCGACCTCCTCGTCATGGGAACGCACGCCCTCCGCGGCTGGCGCCGCGCCGTCCTCGGATCGGTCACCGAGGGCGTGCTGCATGGAACGAGCACACCGATTCTGACCGTCAGCCGCTCGCACGGCGTGCCGGTGATGCATGGCCCGGTCGGCGTGACGAGGATCGTCTGTCCCGTCAACTTCAGCGACACCTCGCGCGACTCGATGCGTTACGCGGCGCAGCTCGCGGAGAAGCTCAACGCCGAACTGGTTGGGGTTCACGTGATCGAGCCCGGAAGCCATGTGCTGCCGGCGGGATCGAGCGAGTGCCGCGTCCGCGAGTGGATCGGCGAAGAGCTCGGCGAAGTCATGAGCTTCCGTGAGCTGACCATGCGCGGCGGCGCCGCCGAACGCGTCCTCGACTGCGTCGACGACCTCGGCGCCGACCTGCTCGTCATCGGCGCCCAGCACAAGTTCTTCCGCGAGACCACCGTCATCGGCACCACCACCGAGCGCCTCGTCCGCTTCGCCACCTGCCCCGTCCTGACGGTCGTCCGCTCCGCCGTCCCGCACGACATCAAATTGCCTGATGAAGAACGATTCACCACAGAGACACTGAGAGCGCAGAGGGTTTAGGGACCCTCTGAACAACTCCGTCATCCTGCGCTGAGAGCTGTCATCCCCCGCAAGCGTTCAAGCCGCCGTAGGCGGCGACTGATCCTCAGCCCCCGCCTTCAGGCGGGGGTTGTTCGCGCACAGGACGTGAGCCCGCGTAGCGGGCGGCACCTGTCGCCCGCTACGCGGGCTCGCACCTTTGTAACGGCCGTTCCCC
>DASYSN010000034.1:0-10129 GCA_036003305.1 Thermoanaerobaculia bacterium | reverse complement strand
CACGCCGAGCCAGAGAAACGAGCCGAGGATGACGACCCACGTCAGGCGGGTCGAATGGGCGGCGTGCATGAAGTAGAGGATGACGAGCGACGCCTTCGTCGCCGCGATCACGAGCGCGACCGGGGTGTTCGCCCATCCCATGTCGACGGTCGACGCGAGGTACGTGAGGATCGTCCCCGCCGCGAGCGCCCCGAAGACGGCGAAGTAGACCCACAACGGCGTGACGTGAACGTGCGGCGTGTGGTCGTGCGCTTGCGTAGTACCGGTGCTGTCCATCAGTGCTTGTGTCCGTGAATGAGATAGAGGAACGGGTAGAGGAAGATCCAGACGATGTCGACGAAGTGCCAGTAGAGGCCCATCACCTCGACCGGACCGTAGTACTCCGGCCCGAACTGGTCCTTCCACGCGCGCCACATGAACCACAGCAGGAGCCCGGCTCCGATGACCATGTGCAACGCGTGCAGGGCGGTCATGCCCCAGTAGAAGGTCATGAAGAGCTGGATCTTCGGCGCGAGATCCGGATTCTCGTTCCAGTGCCACGCGGTGCCGGGGAAGAGTCCCTCGACCCAGTGCGCGTGGTACTCGTACATCTTGATGCCGAGGAACAGGCTGCCGAAGATCAGCGTCAGGAACAGCATCGCCACGATGCGGAGGCGTCTTCCGAGCTGCGCCTCGCGGACGGCGAGCGCCATCGTGAGCGAGCTCGTGATCAGGACAATCGTGTTGATGCCGCCGAGACGCGTGTTCTGCAGCGTCGACGCGACCGACCACGCGTCGGGATACGCGAGCCGGTAGACCCAGTACGCCAGCATGATCCCGCCGAAGAAGAGGATCTCCGTCGTGAGGAACGTCCACATCCCGAGCGTCGACGCCTCATGCTGCTGGCCGAGGTCCTCGAAGTGGTGCTGCAGGAACGGGTGGTGCGGGTGGTGCTCTTCGACCACCTCTGGCGGAGGCACGGGAGTCTGACCGCTGTAAGTGATGTCAGACATTTTGCGTCTCTCCCATCGCTTTCAGCAGACCCGGGTAGTCGTACGCTTCCCACGTCACGACCGGCGTCTGGTGGAAGTTCTCTTTCGGCGGCGGTGAGGACGTCGTCCACTCCAGACCGACGGCGCCCCACGGATTGATGCCGGCGGGACGTCCGTTCTTGAGCGACCAGAGGAGATAGACGATCGGCAGCGCGTAGCCGATCGCGAGCACCGAGGCGCCGGCGCTCGAGAGGACGTTGAGCACCTGGAACTCTGGCGCGTACGCGTGGTAGCGCCGCGGCATGCCGAGGTAGCCGAGGACGAACTGCGGGAAGAACGTCAGGTTGAAACCGACGAAGACGAGCAGCGCCGCGAGGCGCGCCCACCACTCCGGATACATCCGCCCGGTGATCTTCGGCCACCAGTAGTGAATCCCGGCGAGGTACGCCATCACCGTCCCGCCGACCATGACGTAATGGAAGTGCGCCACAACGAAGTAGGTGTCGGTGACGTGGATGTCGAGGCCGAGCGACGCGAGGAAGAGTCCCGTGACGCCGCCGATCGTGAAGAGGCCGATGAACCCCATGATGTAGAGCATCGGCGTCTGCCACGACACCGACGCCTTGTAGAGCGTCGCCGTCCAGTTGAACACCTTGATTGCCGACGGAATCGCGACCGCGAAGCTCAGGAACGCGAAGATCATCGCCGAGTAGACGCTGATTCCGGCGACGAACAGGTGGTGCGCCCACACCAGGAAGCCGAGGAACGCGATCGCCAGCGAGGAGAAGGCGACGAACTTGTAGCCGAAGATCCTCTTGCGCGTGAACGCCGCCACGACCTCCGACGCCACGCCCATCGCCGGCAGAATCATGATGTAGACCGCCGGGTGTGAGTAGAACCAGAACATGTGCTGGTAGAGCACCGGGTCGCCGCCGAGCGCCGGATCGAAGAAGCCGACGCCGAGCGTCCGCTCGATCATGAGCATGATCAGCGTGATCGCGAGCACCGGCGTCGCGAGGAGCTGCACGATCGCGGTCGCGTACATCGACCAGACGAACAGCGGCAGGCGGTACCACGTCAGCCCCGGCGCGCGCATGCGGTGCGTCGTGACGATGAAGTTGAGTCCCGTCAGGATCGACGAAAAGCCGGCGATGAATCCGGCGAAGGTCGTCCCGAACACGTGCGTGTTCGAGTACTGCGTCGAGAACGGCGTGTAGAACGTCCAGCCGGTGTCGACGCCGCCGGTCACGATCACCACGAGTCCAACGACCGCCGCGATGACGTAGAGGTACCACGACAGCAGGTTGATCCTCGGGAACGCCAGGTCTTTCGCTCCCAGCATGATCGGGAGGAGGAAATTGCCGAGCACCGCGGGAATGACCGGAATCAGGAAGAAGAAGATCATCACGATGCCGTGCATCGTGAAGAATTTGTTGTAGGTGTCGCTGGTCAGCAGGTCGCCCTCGGGCGTCAGGAGCTCGAGGCGCATCATCATGGCGAAGAACCCGCCGATGACGAACATCACCGAAACCGAGATCAGGTAGAGGATCGCGATCCGCTTGTGGTCGCGCGTCAGCACCCACGAGAAGAACCCGTAGTCTTCGTTGAGATAGTTGCGCGTCCGGGCCGGCTCGACGGATCGGACGTCGTACAGGGTCTGACTGGTGCTCATTGCGTTTGACCTTTGCTCGTGGTGGTGGCCGTCGTGGTGCTGCTCGTGGTCGCGCCGGGGTTGGTCGGCGCTCCGGCATTCGATTGAATCGCCGCGGGAGACTTCGGTTCGACCGGAGGCGTCTTCGGCGCGGCGAGAGATTTCACGTACGCGAGGAGCTTGAGCAGATCCTCCTCGTTCACCTGTCCCTGGAACGTCGGCATGATCGGCTGGAAGCCCTTCACGACCTTCGCTCGCGGGTTGAGGATCGACTCGCGGATGTAGTTGTCATCCGCCGGCACGATCGAGTTGTCGCTCAGCATCACCTGCGTGCCGTAGACGCCCTGCAGCACCGGACCGCGGCCGGTCGCGTCGTTGGTGTGGCAGGTCGAGCAGGCGTACTTCTGGAAGAGCTGTTCGCCTTGCGATGCCAGCGAACCTTCGCTGCCGCCCGCGAGCCAGCGCTGATACGCGCTCGGCTCCATGACCTCGACCCAGCCGATCATCCCGGAGTGGAGCGTGCCGCAGTATTCGGCGCAGAAGATGTGGAACTTGCCGGTCTTCGTCGCCTGGAACCACATCGAGCGGTAGCGGTTCGGCAGCACGTCCATCTTCACGCGGAACGCCGGGAGGAAGAGCGAGTGAATGACGTCCTCGGACGCCAGGGTGATGCGCACCGGCCGGTTCACCGGCACGTGCAACGTGTTGATCTCGCGCTGGCCGCCGGGGTGCTGGAACTTCCACATCCACTGTTTGCCGGTCGCGTAGATGTCGAGCGCGTTGTCCGGGACACGCGCGACGTGAAAGTAGAGCCACGATCCCCACACGAAGATGCCGAGGAAGATGATCGCGGGCACGACGATCCAGGTGATCTCGAGCGCCTTCGGCGGCTCGATGTCCTGCGCCAGCTCGTTCTCGGGCGTGCGGCGGTACTTGATCGCAAGGTAAAAGATCACGAGGAACGTCAGCAGCGAGACGCCGCCCGTCAGGACGCACATGAAGATGAACAGCGTGTCCGTCGGGCCCGCAACGGTCGAGGCCTGATCGGGCCACAGCGGAAAATCAGCAAGCATCATTGCGGGCGAATCCCGTTCCGGCGTTCTTTGCGAACCATGACGAAGATGAAACCTCCGAGGCCGAGGATGGTGGCGGCGCCGCCGGCGCGCATGACGTCCATCGCAACCGCGCTGTACTTGCCGGTTGACGGCGAATAGTGAAAGCAGAGGAGCAGGAGCTGGTCGACCGGAGTCCCGACTGTCCCCGCGGACGCTTCGACGAGGCCGAGGCGGACGTCGCGCGGCTTGTACTCGAAGCCGTAGAAGTACTTCGAGACCTTCCCCTGCGGCGTCACGGCGATGAGCACCGTGCCGTGCGCGAACTGGTCGCTCTTCGGGTCGTAGGCGTACTGGAATCCGACCGTGTCGGTGAGGTGCTTGATCGCGCTCTCATGCGAGGTGAGGAAATGCCATCCCTCGTACGCCGACGGGCGGCCATAGCGCTTGACGTACTTCTCTTTCTTCACGCGCGCGTCGTCCGGCATGTCGCGCGGATCGATCGAGACGGTGATGACGTCGAAGTCTTTGCCGATGTCGAGCTTGAGCTCCGTGAGCGCGCTGGTCGTCCCCTCCAGCACCATGCTGCAGAGCATCGGGCAGCGGTAGTACATGAAGTCGAGGAGGACCGGACGGCCGCTCTTGAAGTAGTCGCCGAGCCGGACGACGCGGCCGGTGTCGTCGCGGAACATCTCGTTCATCGGGAGCTGGGCCCCGAGGTGCTGGACGACGGCGACTTTGCCGGGGAGTTGCGGCGGGGTAGACGAATTCTGCTGCGCTTGAAGCGCGAATGCCGAGGCGATGGCGAGTGATAGACCGATTTGTTTGATCACTGGTGAGTGGGTGCCTGGGGTACGGGGTTACTCGGTGGCTGGGTTCCTGGGTTGACCTGATACACGCCGCTTTGGAGAGCGAGCTTCTTCGCTTGTTCGATCGGGATGTGGACGACGCCGTGCTGCTGGTCGACCCACCCGTAAGTGCCGAGGCGCTGGTTCTCGCTCTCACGCATGTCGATCATGTCCGTGACCGGCGTGCTGCGGGTGGGCGGGACGACGTCATTGTTCGGCATCCGGTTCGGAAACGGCTGCAGGCGCGGCGTCGGCGGGACGTCCGCCCCCTGAGGCATCGCGACAGCGCTGAGCGGCGCGTTCGCCGCGACGCCGCGCTCCATGTTCCGGAAGAAGCGGTACAGCAGATAGACGCCGACGTGCGTGACCGCCGCGAACACGATGAAGATCACCATGAACCAGATGAGAGCGCGCACGTTGACGTCGCTCTCCTCGTGGTGCGTCTCGACGTTGACGACGTCGCCCGAGTAGGTGTGCTCCGAGGGGAGCTGATCAGCCATGGACCGCTCCTTCCGACACCGTCAAAGTGGCGCCTTCGCGCATTGCCTCTTCGACCCACGTCTCGTGGATCGGGATGATCGTCTGTCCCTTGAGCTGCCCGATGAAGAGATACAGCCAGAGGCCGCCGACGCCGACGAGCGACGCGACGTGCATCCAGGAGTAGGAGAAGTGCTCGCGGCTCCACGCCGGCTGCGTCAGCCAGATGATCGCGAGATAGCGCGCGAACAGAACGACGATCGCGACGATCCCGATCGTCGCCGGCCGGTCCTTGATCGCGCGCATGAGCAGCATGAAGAACGGCAGGAAGAAGTGGAAGATCATGAGGAAGCCCGAAATCAGCGCCCAGAAGCCGGCGCTGCGAACGAGGTAGTACGGGATCTCCTCTTTCAGATTCGCGTACCACATCAGCAGGAACTCGCTGAACTGCGTGTACGCCCACAACATCACGAACGTCAGCATCAGGTTGCCGAGGTCGCGGAAGTGATTCGGCTTGAGGATGTCGGCCATCGCAGGCGTGTCGGCCAAGCGCGTCAGGAAGAAGGTCACGAACGCGTACGCGGCGAGGCCCGTGCTGATGAAGAAGTTGATACCGAACATCGTCGAGTACCACTTCGGCTCGAGCGACATCACCCAGTCGATCCCGGTGAACGTCAGCGTCATGACGATCATCACCAGTCCCGACGCGGCCCACTTGCGGCGCGACAGGTCGGTGTACGGCGAGCGATCTTCGTAGAAACGGAGCGACAGGACGCGGATCCGCCACGCCCAGAGAATCCAGAGCGCGAAGTAAAACGCGGTGCGGATCAGGAAGGCGTTGGTGTTCAGGTACCAGGTCTTCCCGGAGAGCACCTCGTTGCCGGCGACCACCGCGTGATTCGTCCAGATGTAAATGTGCTTCATGCCGAGGACGACTGGAAGGAAGAGGAGGATCAGCCAGCCGATCGTCCGGGCGGCGGCGCCGAGCGGACGGCGGATGAGAATCCCCCACTCGCCGCCGGTCACGTATTGCAGGCAGAGGACGCCGAGCGATCCGGCCGCGATCTCGAACCAGAAGAGGTAGCCGGAGAGATACGAGCGGAAAAAGGTCGTCGGATCGACGAAGTAGCCGATCGCACAGGCGATCGCGCCGACGATGCCGACGATGAGCGCCGGCATCTGCCAGCGGCCGATTCCCGTGCTGTCGGTCCGCGGCGATGGAGTGGCCGCGGTCACCGCGCCCCTCCGAGCTCTTTCTGCTGATCGGCAGGGACCTGCGCCACCGTCGCGTTCTGGCTGATCTGCAGCGCGCGGATGTAGGCGACGATCGCCCAGCGATCGGCCACCGGAATCTGCGGCGCGTATGTCGGCATGGCGCCGAATCCATTGGTCATCACGTCGAAGAAGTGTCCTGTCTTTGCGGTCCGAAGCGCTTCGGTGTGGAACGACGGCGGATGGCGGTAGCCGCGCGACGGAATCATTCCGTTGCCGTCGCCGAGGCGGCTGTGGCACGGCGAGCAGTAGATGTTGAACCGCTCCTCACCGCGATCGAGCACCTGCTGCGTCACCGGCATCGGGAAGCCGTCGCCGTCGGCGCCGTTGATCTTCCCGGTCTGCATGTAGGTGTTCGTCACCAGCTCGTCGCGCGACACCGTCCCCGCGATCCGCGGCCGCGCCGCCATGTGATCGGCGAAGAAGTCGCTCGGCTCGAGCGGGTCATAGCGGGGTTGGTAGGACATCTTCTGGCGGCAACCCAGAGCGCAGAGCGCAGTGAGCAGAGCGCAGAAGTAGATTCTTTTACCAAGGGACATCGACGACCTCCCTCGGCTTGAGCGTGTCCATGAACTTGTAGACGGAGTCGACATCGAATTTCGGGTCGCGCGACTGAATGACGAGGAAGAAGCGGTCGCGCGAGGCGTTCTCGAAACGCTTGACGTTGAAGACGGGGTGATACGGCATCGGCAGTCCGTTGAGGGCGAGCATGCCGAGGACCGCGCCGAACGCGGCGAAGAGGATCGTGCACTCGAACGTGATCGGGACCCACGCCGGCCACGGGCTGAACGGCTTCCCGCCGATGTTGAGCGGATACGTGATCACGTTCGCGTACCAGCACATGAAGTAGCCGCTGAATCCTCCGAGCAGCCCCATCGCGAGGATGATTCCGGAGAGCTTCGTGTGGCCGAAGCCGATGGCATCGGAGAGACCGTGGATCGGGAACGGCGAATAGGCGTCCAGCTCCTTGTACCCCGCCTCGCGCGCCGCGTTCGCCGCGTCGAGCAGCGACTGCGGATCGTTGAACTCCGCCATGATCCCGTACGTCCCTTCGAGCGGTTTGCCGATGCCCATGGCTAGTGCTCCTCCGCGTGCGCCTGCGCTTCGGGAAGCATCGTCCGCACCTCGAAGATCGAGATCATCGGGAGGAACTTGAGGAAGAGCGCCAGCAGGAAGCAGAAGAGGCCCATCGATCCGATGTACATCCCCCAGTCCCAGATCGTGCCGTGGTACATGCCCCACGACGACGGCAGGAAGTCGCGGTGCAGCGAGGTCGGGATGATCACGAAGCGCTCGAGCCACATGCCGAGGTTCGAGAACATCGCGCCGATCATCAGCCAGGTGGTCGACGTGCGGCAGCGCTTGAACCACATCAACTGCGGCGCGAGGCCGTTACAGACGATCAGCAGCGCGTACATCTTCCAGTAAGGCCCCGTGACGCGGTTCGTCCACATGAACCGCTCGAACGTGTTGCCGCTGTAGAAGGAAAAGAACGCCTCCATGATGTACGAGTAGAAGACCATCATCCCGGTCGCCATCATCACCTTCCCCATGTTTTCGAGGTGACGCATGGTGATGAAGTCTTCGAGCTTGAAGAGCTTCCGCGCCGGAATGGCGAGCGTGAGAACCATCGCGAAGCCGGCGTAGACCGCGCCCGCGACGAAGTACGGCGGGAAAAACGTCGCGTGCCATCCGGGCAACTGCGACACCGCGAAGTCGAACGAGACGATCGTGTGGACCGAGAGGACCAGCGGCGTCGACAGACCGGCGAGCAGCAGGTACGCGTGCTCATAGCGGTGCCAGTGCTTCGCGGAACCGCGCCACCCGAGCGACATCATCCCGTACACGAAGCGTCCGACCTTGCTTCGCGAACGGTCGCGCAGCGTCGCGAGGTCGGGCACCAGTCCGACGTACCAGAAAAGGAGCGACACGGTCGCGTAGGTCGAGACCGCGAAGACGTCCCACATCAAAGGGCTCTTGAATTGCGGCCAGATGCCCATGGTGTTCGGGTAGGGGAAAAGCCAGAAGTCGTACCACGGACGTCCGGTGTGCAGCGCCGGATAGAGGCCCGCAGCCGCCACGGCGAACAGGGTCATCGCCTCGGCGAAGCGGTTGATCGACGTGCGCCACTCCTGCCGCAGCAGGAGAAGGATGGCGGAGATCAGCGTGCCGGCGTGGCCGATACCGATCCACCAGACGAAGTTGAGGATGTCGAAACCCCAGCCGACCGGATGGTTGATGCCCCAGATGCCGACGCCGACGAAGACCAGTTTCGTGACCGTCAGGCCGAGGATGCCGACACCCATCAGCCCGGCGAAGAAGAGCACCATCCAGCCGAGCGGCATCTTCCGCCGGAGGACGATCGAGGAGATGTGATCGGTGACCGACGCGAAGTTGTGCCCCGGCTCGAGCATCGGCGACGGGATGAACCGCGCAGGGATCGGCGCCGCCTGGGTGGTGGGGCGGATTTCGTGTTGGGGGTGCTGGTCTTTTTCGGCCATGACGGTTACGAATTGAAAATTGAAAATTGAAAATTGAAAAAGCGAGGAACGCGGCTCGCACACGTTTTCAATTTCCAATTTTCAATTTTCAATTTCGTTCTCACTTGATCTCCGGGTTCGGGTTCCTCACCACCGCGAGGTACGTCGTCCGCGGCCGTGTATTCAGCTCTTCGAGCAGCGTGTAGTCCGTCGGCTCGGTTTTCAGCTTCGAAACCTCGCTGTTCGGGTCGTTCAGATCGCCGAAGACGATCGCCTCGGTCGGGCAGGCCTGGGCGCAGGCGGTGGTGAACTCACCGTCCTTGATGCGGCGGCCCTCGCGTTCCGCGTTGATCTTGAATTCGGTGATGCGCTGCACGCAGTAGGTGCACTTCTCCATGACGCCGCGGGTGCGCACCGTGACGTCCGGGTTGCGCATCGGCTTGAGCGACGGCGTGTCGTAGTCGGCGTAGTGGAAGAAGTTGAAACGGCGGACCTTGTAGGGACAGTTGTTCGAGCAGTAGCGCGTCCCGACGCAACGGTTGTACGTCATGTCGTTCAGCCCGTCGCCCGAGTGCGTCGTCGCTCCGACCGGACACACCGGCTCGCACGGCGCCAGCTCGCACTGCATGCACGGCACCGGCTGGTTGTAGACCTCCGGGTTGTCGGGGTCGCCGCGGTAGTAGCGGTCGATGCGCAGCCACTGCAGCTCGCGCTCGCGGTGGACTTCTTCCTTCCCCACCACCGCGATGTTGTTCTCCGACACACACGCGATCACGCAGCCGTTGCAGCCGGTGCAGACGTTCATGTCGATCGACATCGCCCACTTGTACCCGGTGTACTCGTAGGGCGGGTACTCGCTGATGTTCTCGTCCTCTTTTGTCTTTTTCTTGGCGAATTCGGGGTTCTTCCGGTACTCGTCGAACGTCGCCGCGCGGACGATCCCGCGCTCGCCGCCCATGACCGCCGGATCGATCGACTGATGCTCCTGCGTGCAGGCGATCGTGTACGCCGGCTGTCCGGCGTCGGCGACCGTCGCGCCGAGGCCGCCGTGAAGCGCGTTCGAGAAGCGGAACTTGTACGTGTTGAAGCCGGTGCCGTTCGCGATGCGCCCCTGGTGCTCTTTCCCCTGTCCGAAGAAGACCGTCGCGACGTCGTCTGGCATGCCGGGAAGCAGCCATACCGGCAGCATCACGGTGATGCCGTTGTATTTGACGTTCGCCATCAGCGTCTCGCGCTCGTTGACCCACGAGTCGTGCACGCGGACGTTGAGGCGCTTCGCCGTCTTCGGCGAGAGGAGGAGAACGTTGTCCCACGTCATCTTCGTGACCGGCTTCGGGAGCTCCTGGAGCCAGCCGTTGTTCGCGAAGCGGCCGTCGTA
>DASYSN010000033.1:0-11058 GCA_036003305.1 Thermoanaerobaculia bacterium | reverse complement strand
GCCCACGTTCCGGTCGGGACGGCCGTTCCGCGCGCGATGTACTTGGCGACGATGCCGTTCGCGTCGTCCGGCGTGCGGGCCGACATGCGGCCGATCGCGATCACCGGGATGCCGGTGTTGTTGAAGTCGGCGAACCAGTCGTCGGAAGCGGCCTTGAGGTACTGCGACGCGATCATCTTCGTCGGCACGAAGTCGTAGCTGCCCATGCCGTAGTAGTTGCGCGGGTCGAAGCTGGAGTCGCCGAAGAGGATCGCGTACGCCGGCTTGGTGGTCCAGCTCGACGTGGCGCGCTGGAAGAACGCGCGGATCGCATCGGGACCGTGGACGCCGTACGAGAACTCGTCGTAGACGTTCTGCACGTCGACGACGATCGTCTTGATGCCCTGGGCGGTGCGCGCGGCGGCGAGAGTATTCGCGGCGCTGAGGAACGTCTTGTTCGCGACGATCACCATCGCCGCGCCGTTGGACGTGGCGTTGAGGGTGGACGGCTGGTTGAAGACGATCTGCGCCGGCGCGAGCACGCGGTCGTCGCCGACGGCGAAGAGCGTGCGCGCTCCGGTGGTGCCCGGCGCGGTGAAGCTGACGGTCTTCGTGCCGTCGGTCTCCGTCTTGAGGGTCGACGCCACCGTCATCGGATTCGCCGGATCGGTGAGGTCGACGACGCGGACGGTGCTCGAAGTGAAGCCGGTCACGCTCACCGCCGTCAGTGCCGGTGCGGTCATCGCGAGCGCGTTCTGCTCGGCGCGGTAGGTATGCGGGTAGGTGACGCTCATCGTCTCGACGAGGCTCGCGTCATCGTCGCCGCCCTGCGCCGTGAACGTGACGGTGTTGTCGCCGTCGATCAGGTACGAGGTCGGGAAGGTGATGTCGCTGACGTTGCGCGCCTGGTTGGCGAAGCGGATGGGGCCGAGCTCGTGACCGTTGAGCGTCACGGAGACGATGTGGTTGAACTGGTCGGTCATCCCCTGCAGGACGATGTGCGCGACGGCGTTGCCCGCCGCGATGTTCGTGCTGGTGAGCATCTCGGAGGTCGGGTCGGAGCTGACGAAGGCGCCGAAGAAGTTATCGCGGTCGCCGTTGTTCGTCAGCGCGACGAAGTACATCATCCGCTCGGTGCGGTTGTAGGTGTAGTTGAAGCCGGCCGGCTGGCTCTGGCCGCCGGTCGCCGCCGACGACTTGTAGCGCAGGCCGCTCCCCTTGGTCGTCGTGACGTAGTAGACGTGGCCGCCGGTTCCCGGCGCATCGATGCCGGTGCCGAAGAACTCGATGGTGTCGTTCACGTCGAACTTGCCGGTCGCAGAATTGACCACGATCGGAATCTCGATGCCGTCGGCGAAGACGGAGATCTTGTTCGGGTTCGTGCCCGGGTCGAATCCGGCGGCGACGAGATCGGACTTCTTGAAGCGGACCCACCCCGCCTGCGTGACGATGACTTTCGCGTTCGACGCGGCGGCGAGACTCCACTGCTGCGCGAGACGCGTGGCATCGGCCGCGGTCGGAGAGGCCGGCGTGACGCCCATGCCCGGATCGGTGGTGAAGATGCCGCCGACCGAGCCGAGGGTCGGGTCGGGATCGGTGACGTCGCTGCCGGCCGTCGTCGAGACGAGGCGCGGCGTGATCGGGCCGTGCATCGTGTGGGCGCCCTTCAGATCGACGTCTTCGATGTAGTACTGCACGAATCCGACAGGCGCCGTCTTGTCGACGAATCGATAGCTGCGGCCGCCGGTGAAGTGGCCACGGTTGAGGAGCGCGGACCCCGCGATGATGTGCGGCGCGATCTTCACGCGATTACCGGTCGCGTCCTGGCGCCAGATGAAGAAGCCGAGGTTGTCCTGCTCGAACGACGTCGACCATGTGATGTTCGCGACGTTCTTCGATTGCGTCGCGTCCATCTTGAACATTTTGACGAGCGACGGGGAGAGGACCGTGACGGTGTCGGTGGCCGGATCGTTCGCGGTGTAGACGTCGGTCTCGTTGTAGGTGACGGTGGCGGTGTTGGCGAGCGCGGTCGTCGCCACCGTCGTCTGACCGTTGATCGTGATGACCGGCGTGTTGGTGTACGAACTGCCGCCGTTGCCGACACTGAGTAACGTGACGACGCCGCCCGAGACTGTGGCGGTCGCGGTGGCGCTGCTGCCCGGTCCGAACGTGGAGATCGCCACGGTCGGCGCGGTGGTGTAGCCGCTGCCGCTCCCGGTGAGAGTGAAGCCGGTGACGATGCCGCCGACCACGGTGGCGATCGCACTCGGCGATCCGCCGCCGCCTGCGAACGTCACGAGCGGAGCGGAGGTGTAGCCGGTGCCGCCGTTCGTGACGGTGATGGCCGTGACGGCGCCCCCGCTGACCGTTGCCGTCGCGGTGGCGCCGCTTCCGACGCCGGTGATGAAGACTTCCGGTGCCGAGGTGTAGCCGCTACCGCCGGTGTTGACGACGATGCCGGTGACGGCGCCGCCACTGACGCTGGCCGTTGCCGATGTGCCGCCGGTGCCGCCGCTGAACGAAACGAATGGCGTCGGGTCGAGCGTCGGAACGGTGCAGGTGACGGTCGTCGACGAGGAGCTGTAGGAGCAGTTGTTGCCGGCGAGCGTGATGGTGGCGTTCGACTCGGTGAAGCCGAACGGCAGGACGTCAGTCACGGTGATGTTCGTCGCGCGCGATGGTCCGCCGTTGGCGACGGTGATCGACCAGTTGAGATTGACCGGTCCTGCGGGATTGCCCGGGTAGACGACGTGCTCACCGTAGAAAGTGCAGGTATTCGCGTCGTTCGCGCAGGCGTTGTCATTCTTGCCCATCTGCATGTCGACGCGGCGCAGGATGGTCGCGGTGGCGCTGTTCGTGTCGTTGGTCGTGGTGGCGTCGTGGCGGACCGTTGCGCTCTCCGGCGTCGTCACACGGACGTTGTCGGTGATAGTCGTGCTGTCGCTGACGCCTGGATCGACCTTCACGACGAAGGTGAAGTTCCCGCTCGTCGCTCCGGCGAGAATCTGGTTGGTCGTCGTGCAGGTGTCAGCGCTGCCGAGGGTGATGGAGGTGGTCGCGCCGGTTCCGGTGCCAATATTGATGGTCGGTGCCGACGTATAACCGGTTCCCGGGTTCGACACTGTAATGGCAGTGATGACGCCACTACCGTTGACGGTCGCGTAAGCCGCTGCTCCGCTGCCGCCGCCGCCGCTAAACGTGATCGTCGGATTCGCGGGGTACCCGGTTCCGCCTCCAGTGACAGCGATCGAGACGACACCGTTCGTGGTGCTCGAGCACGACCATCCGCTCGGCGGCGTCATCGAAACGAGAGTGGTGCTCGTCGGAATCTGCTGCCACAGGACGGTCGTCTGGCCTGCGGTGGTCGCGTTGGTGGACGTGTTGGTGAACTGTTGGGTGAAGGTGAGATTCTGACCAGCGTACACCGGTGTCGGCGACACGCTATCGGTCGTCATCGTGAGGTCGGGGTTGCACTGGTTGGTCGTGAACGTCGCGGCGTTGGACGTCACGCTGCAACTTGCGCTCGTGATCGTCACGCGGTATTCGTTGCCGGTTTGCGCCGCGCCTCCCGTGAAGGAGTAGCAGGCGGTGGCGCTGCCGCTCGGAGTGCAGGCGGAACTGACGTTCGTCCAAGTCGAGCCGCCGTTGGTGGATTGCTGCCACTGATACGACAGGCCGCTGCCGGTCGCGGTGACGCTGAATGTGATCGTGCTGGATGTGCAGTTGGATTGATCCTGCGGCTGGGTCGTGATCGTCGGCCCGGTCACGGTCGGCGTCGCGCTCGCGCTCACCGAACAAACTCCCTCGGTGATGGTGAGGCTGATCGTGGGGCTGCTCGAGCCGACCGTGTAGATGATGCCGGTGCCGAGGACCGCGGCGGCCGTTGCGCCGGAGCCGGCGCCGACCGGCGAGATTGTGACCGTCGGCGTCGAGGTGTAGCCGCTGCCCGGGTTGTTGATCGTGATCGCGGTGACGACGCCGCCTACGACGGTTGCGGTCGCGGTGGCGTTGCTGCCGCCGCCGCCGGTGATGGCCACCGTCGCGCCGGTTGTGTAGCCGGAGCCAGGGGTAGCGAGAGTGATGGAGTTGACGGTGCCGGTCGCCGAGTTGGTGATTACGGCGCCGTTGTTGATCGACCAGAAGTACGTCGCGTTCGGGCGGTTGACTGTCGAGGCGACGTTGCCGGTGCTGTTGGCGCAGGCGTTCGGCGCGTTGATCGTCGGAGCCGGATCGCAGACGTGGACGTCTTCCGCGGTCGTCGACCCGTAGTCGAAGGTCAGGGACGGAATCGAGCCCGTGACGTCGATCTGGTTGTCGTATGTGCCGGTGACGACGGAAGCGGCGATGTTCGCCTGGAAGTCGATGGTGAGCGTGCCGCTGCCGCTGATCGACTGGCCGGACCAGATCGGAATGGCCGCCGTCGAAATGAGCGCGACAGCCGTGGCGCCGCTGCCGCCGCCGCCGCTGAAGCTGATGGTCGGCACGGAGCCGTAGCCCGTGCCGCCGTTCGTCACATAGATGCCGGTGACGACGCCGTTAGAGACGCTGGCCGTCGCCGCGGCGGAGCCGGTGCTGAAGATCACGGTCGGCGCGCTGGTGTAGCCGGAGCCGCCCGAGGTGACCTTCACGGCGCCGACGCACGTGGTGCAGGGGTCGGCGGCCGCGACGCCGTTGATCTTCGTCGTGCCGGTCTTGTAGGTGAAGCCGGAAGCGAGCGTGTCGACGACCGAGACGCCGTTCGCCGTCGTGGAGGTCAGCGGATTCTGGACGGTGATGGTGTAGCTCGCCGTCGTGCCGCTGACGGTGTTTGTGACGATCGGGGTGCTGGTGGTCTTCGACGGATTCAGCGCGCCGAAGGTGGTGACGGCGCTGTCGTACGCGTTGCGGTCATTGAGCGCCGTTCCGTCGCTGACGACGGCCGTGTTCGTATAGGCAGCCGCCTGGCTCGGGAAGGCGAGGAACTGGACCGTGCCGCTGGCGCCGTTCGCGACCGTGCCGAGGTTCCAGGTGAGCGTGCCGTTCGATCCGATCGCGGGCGGGCCGGTGGGAAGCGGGATCGCGAGGACGACGTAGGCCGCCGCGCTGCCGCTGCCGAACGTCACGGTCGGCTCGCTGGTGTAGCCGGTGCCGGCGTTCGTGATGTTGATGGCCGTGACGACGCCGCCGGAGATGGTCGCCGTCGCGGTCGCGCCCGAGCCGCCGCCGCCGTTGATCGTCACGGACGGTGCGGAGACGTATCCGCTGCCGCCGTTCGTGACGTAGACGCTGGCGACCGACGTCGAGGTCGACGGGTATCCGCCGTACAGCATGTTGCCGGGCAACGCGTCGACGACCGTGACGTTCTGGCCGCTCGCGTGTCCGCTGTTTCCGTACGCAATCGAGTAGAGCTCGACCGGAAGAATGTTCGAGCCGGTGATCGCGCTGACGCCCGAGTCGACCGTGACGGTGATTCCGCTGATGCCGGTGATCTTCCGGACGCTGTAGCCGCTGCCTCCCTGGAGGGCGATGTAGTCGCCGACGTTCATGAGCGAGGAGGAGCTGACGGTGATCGACGTGCCGCCGGTGGCGTTGCCGACGGTCGCCAGCGGATCGGCGAGGACGTCGCCGTCCGGCGTCTTCGCGAGGGTGTAGCGCGGCGACGTCCCGGTCGTGAAGGTTTCACTGATGCTGCTGCCCGTGCAGCTCTTCGTCGTTTCGGCCGGCGAGCAACTGATGCTCGGCGTGACGGTGGACGAGCTCGCGGTGGCCGTCGCTCCGAGCGATAGGACGCCGTACGGCGCCGTGTAGCTGAACGGCAGCGTCGAGTTGACGGTGACCACGTAGTCGAGCGTCAGCGAGCTGCCGGCGCCGAGCGTGCCGCTGCTCTGCGAGACCGTTCCCGGGGCGAAGGTGCCGCCGGAGGTATAGGTGGTGTTCGCGGGAACGGTGCCGGTGATGAGGGCGTTCGACGCGTCGGCCGTACCGGTATTCGCAAGCACGAGGTGGTACGTGATCGTGTCGCCCGGTCCCGGTCCGACGCTCGGAGTGACCGACGCGCAACTGCTGCACGAGCCGTTGATCGTGAGTGTCGGCGTTCCGGTGCATGGCGTGGTGTTGTTGGTGACGGTGACGCCGAGGATGCTGTAAGGGCCGCTGCTGGTCCCGGCGGCGGGCGAGGTACTGACTTCCACCGTGGTGCCGGGGCAGACGGTCTGGTCGACGGTGATGGTCGGCACCGTCGAGTAGGTGCCGCCGGAGTTCACGGTGACGAAGTTGAGGCGCGTCGCCGACGGTGTCGCTGTCTCGGACAACGTCAGGATCGGATTCGCGGTGACGGTGATCGTCGCGGTGCCGGTGCGGTCGGTCGGATTGTAGCTGTCGTGCACCTTCGCGGTGTTCACGTACTGGTTCTGTCCCGCCGACAGGCCGGTCGTTCCGACCTGCATGTTGAGCACGAAGGTGACCGTGGCGCCCGCGGCGAGCGTGAACGTGTTCCACGAGACGTTGCCGCTCGAGACGGAGAGATTCGCCGTCGCGGAGGCGCCGGCGCCGCCTCCGCCGGTGAAGCTGATGGTCGGAGCGGTCGTGTAGCCGCTGCCGCCGTTCGTGATGATGATGGAGCTGACGGAGTTGCCGGTAAGGACCGCGGTCGCGGCCGCGCCCGTTCCGCCGCTGCCGGTGTTGTTGAAGACGACGGCGGGCACGGAGGTGTAGCCTGTGCCGCCGGCGCCGATGCTCGCGCTGACGACCGACTTCGCAACACTCAGGAGAGTGAGGCCGGAGGGAAGGGGATCGGTGACCGTCACATTCGACGCATCGGCCGTTCCGGCGTTCAGAACGGTGATGGTGTAGGTGAACGGATCGCCCGGATTGAACTGCGTGCCGCTGGCGACCTTCTGAATGAGCACGTTCGGCGCGAGGATGTCGACGGTGTACGAGGCGGTGGTGCTCGGCGTCTGATCGTCCGTCATCGTCGCGGTGTTTTGTGCGGTCGTGCCGGTGATCGACGTCGAGACCGTCGCGGTGACCGAGACGCTGCCACTGGTGTTGGCGGCGAGGCTGCCGATCGTCCAAACCACGCACGTGGGCGCGATCACGGTTGGGCAGGCGGTGTTCAGCGAGTTCGATTGGGTGCCGGTCGCGGAGGTGAAGGTCATGCCGGCCGGCAGCGGGTCGTACACCTTGACGTTCGTCATGCCGACCGTCGAGGTGTTCTTGTACGTCATCGTGTAGGTGATCGTGTCGGTGCCGGTGGAGGCGGAGACGGCGAGCTTGTTTGCGTTCTTCGTCAGCGACGGGTGGATCGGGAGGAGGCAAACCGTTCCGAAGCTGGTGCCACCGTTGATGTGCAGGGCGTCGGTCGTGTTGCTGTTGCTGTTCGGGTCCTGGATGTAGACGACCCAAACGAGGCGGTGAGCGGCCTTCAGCAGTGTGCCTGCCGGGACCGTGAAGGTATCGGTGAAGGTGCCGCCGTTGTTGCTCGTAATCGGACCGACGGTCGCGATCGTCGTCTCGGTATTCAAAACCGTGTCGAAGTCGTCGAGCTTGATCGTGTAGACGAGCTTCGAATTGCCCGGAACGGGGACGTTCCAGTTCGTCGTGACCGTCGCGGTGCTGACGACGTACGAAGTCGTGGTGTCGACCGGATCGGAGTAGAAGCGGATCAGCTCTGTCGTGGTGTTGTTGACGGTCTTCGAGACGGTGGTATCCGACGCCGGGATCGTGGTCGTTGCGAGATATTCGCCTCCGTTCGTCAGAACCGCCGTGCCTGTAGCGCCGGTGCCACCGCCACCGGTGAATCCGACGGTGGGCGGCGTGGTGTAGCCGCTTCCCGGCGTGGTGATATTCACGCCGGTGACGGTGCCGGTGCCGTTACCGGTCGCCGTACCCGCCGCCGTCGTGCCGACCGGGGGTGCGGTGAACGTGACGGTCGGCGCCGAGGTATACCCGCTACCGGCCGTATTCATCGTCACGTACGCGACGCCGTACGTCGCGCCGGTGGAGACGCCGCCCTGGGTGGAAGTGAAGTACCAGTTGTTCGTCGTGTTGCCGACGACACAGGTCGTCGTCTGCGGCACCTCGCTGTAGTTCGCCGAGACGCTCGCCGCATTCGAGGCGTTGATGGTCGCCGTGTTGATCGACGGATTGGCGGCGCCCGAGCCGACGGTGAAGACGAGCGTGCGCGTCACTGTGGCGCCCGGATTGAGCGCGCCGAGGCTGGTGCACGCGGCGCCGAGGGCGGCCGTGGCGACCGCGCCGGAGCCTGCGCCGACGGGGGTGATGTTGACCGTGGGCGTCGAGGTATAGCCGCTGCCGGGATTGGTGATCGTGATCGCGGTGACGATGCCGCTCGTGACGGTGGCGGTTGCGGTGGCATTACTGCCGCCGCCGCCGGTGATCGAAACATTTGCGCCGCTCGTGTAGCCGCTGCCGCCGTTCGAGAGGGTGACGCTGATGACGCCCGTCCCGACGCAGTTCGCCGACGAACCGACCGTGGTGAATGTGTAACCGGTCGGGATCGTATCGCCGAGGTACGTCAAGTTCGCGGTCTGATTGCCGACGTTCGCGTAATCGATCGTGAACGTCACGTTGCTGCCGGTCGTGACGTCCGCGACGTCCGCGGTCTTCGCGATCGCGAGCACGGGGCCGGAGACGTAGAGGTTCGCCGTGGAGCTCACCGGCGGCGCGATGTTGCTCGCCGAGCTTGCCGTGGCCGTGTTGATGGCGCCGCCCGCCTGGTTTGCCAGCACGGTGATGGTGAAGGTATTACTTCCGGTGTTCGCCGCGAAGTTCTGCCCGGTCCACGTCACCGTCGTGACGTTGTTCAGCGTCGAGGTCGTGGCTCCCGCAGGAGTGGAGCTCACGTACGCGAATCCCGCCGGCAGCGGATCGGAGACGATGCCGTCGGGAACGGCAGTCTGCGAGTTGTTGGTGACCGTGAAGCTGTAAGTGACGCTGTCGCCGCGGTTCGCGTTGGTCAGCGGCTGCGTCGTGCTGCCGGCGATGTTCGTGACGCTCTTCGAGATCGCCAGCGCCGCCGTCGTCACCGCGATGCCTTGAGTGGTGCTGCCGGTGAGCGTCCCGACGCTCGTCGACGCCTGCGCGGTATTGAAGAACGTGCCGCCCGTGCTTCCGGCCTTCACGGTGAACGTGATGGTTGCGATGCCGGGGCTGGAGACCGTTCCCGTCGGAATGATGGCGAGCGTCCCGCTGGTCGGGAACGACCAGGTTGGGGTGGTGTCTCCCGGATTCGGCGGCGTCGTCGGCGACACGCCGAAGCCGCTGTAGACGGGGCTTCCAACGTACGTGAACCCGCCCGGCAGCACGTCCGTCACACTGTTGACGTTGATCGTGGTGCTCGAGAAGTTCTTCAGCGTGATCGTGTAGGTGAACGTGCCGTTCGCCTGCACGTTCGTGGTGCTGGCCGACTTGGTCAGCGCGGGCGGCGGCGCGCCGCATGTGCCGCCGATCTGGACGATCTGGTAGTTGATACCGAGCGTCTGGTCGCCGTTGACGTTCGTTGCAACGAGACCGTGGTAGTTGTTGTGCACCGACAAAACCGAAAACGTCGTCGCGTCCCAGATCGAAGCGATCGGCGGAATGTTGGTGTAGAGGCCGCACACGCCTCCCGCGATCCCGCAGGCGAACGTGCTCTTCGGAGCGGTGAGCGGATAGGTGCTCTTGTCGAGCCACGTCTGCGTCTCATGGCCGCGGGTATCGGTGACGTCGAGCGCCAGCAGATATTGCCCCTGGACGAGGTTGGAAAGGTCCCAGTTCGCCGTGACCGTCGTCCCCGTCGGCGTCGTCGGATTGCCGATCGGGAACCACTGGCTCTCGCCGACATCGGCGACGCCGTTGCCGTTGGCGTCATACCAGTAATAGAACTGCGCGTTGACGAGCTGGCTGATCGACTGGCAGTTGTTGACCGTCAGCGCGTCCATGATCTGCGCCGAAACGGGGACGGTGCAGCTGTTCGGACTGCCGACGTTGAACTTCGTGACGATCGGCTGCGGGATGACGCCGCCGTCGAGCGTCACGGCGTCGCCGAACGGACCGGGGGACGAAGCGTCGCAGACGAAGTTGCCGTCCCACACGATGTCCTTCTGGAACGGGTTGTTCAGACTGTTCGCCGTCGCAAAGAGGAACTGGAACGGCGTGTACGTCTTCATCGTCGGCCCGCCCTTCGTCACCGCATTGAGCATGCGGAGGGGGATCTGGTAGTCGACGTAGTACTCGATGCAGGAGCCCGTACTGATGTTCTTCGACCGCGTCGTGCCGTAGTCCCAGTTCGCCTCGCTGGCGCCGTTCGGCCACTGGAACGCCGCCTTGTTGCCGGTGCCGTCGAACTGCACGATCTGGCTGTTGTTCGGGGCGTCGACGAACGCGGTCGGATTCGTAAACAGGCTGAAGATATGGGTGGGATCGCCGATGTAGTCGATGGAGTTGGTGCTCGTCAGCGAGCTCCAGATCGTGCGCAGGACGTCGATCGGCGCCGAGGGGGCGCCGCTCGAGCCGTCGAGGTGCATGGCGAAGTCGCGGTAACCGTTGCCGTCGAGGTCGAGGAGAACGGTCCAGAGCGCGGAGTTCCATGGACTCGTGGCGCTGTAGTTGCCCGGGCCGGGACCGGTCGCGTAGTTGTTCGCGATCTGCTCGACGCGCCAGCGGAAGTAGATGATGCCGTTGCCGCCGTCCGCCGTCTTGTCGAAGTAGTAATAGATGCTCGGGAGCGACTGGTCGGGACAGCCGGAGCTGACGTTGACGTAGTTCTGCGGAGTCGTGCCGCCGTTCGACGGGTCCTGAACGCGCTGATCGGCGATCGGGTGTTGGAACCCCGTCGTGTCGGGATACGTCGTTCCCCAGGAATAGGGAATCCACGCGCTTTCCGCCGGCCATTTGGCCGGGATGATGGGCACCCCGCCGACGCAGTCGGTCTCAGCTTGCCCGCAGCTAGGGGCGCCGTTGTTCCATTGCGGGGGCAACTGCGCTGACAGCGGAAGAACCAGTGCACTGCAGCAGAGCAGCACGCCGAGCACTACGAAACGACGAGAGTTGTTCACACACGCTCCTGATGAGTTGGGAGAGAGAGAGGAGATTTCTTCT
>DASYSN010000032.1:0-18655 GCA_036003305.1 Thermoanaerobaculia bacterium | reverse complement strand
TCCTGCCGGCGAATCCTGACGCCGGCAGGATTGCCGGCGCCACACAGTCCCAGTGGGACCTGCGCCACCTCGCGCTCGCGCACTTCGCGATCACTGACGTCGACGGGCGGCGCTTCCGCTACTACGAAAAGCTGAATCGCTCCTCGCCGTACACGGCGCGCGCGGCGGCCGGGACGCTCGACGTCTTCAACGAGGGGTGGCGGGCGATCACGTTGCGCGACGGCTCGTGGCGCATCGTCGCGAAGCAGGGAGACGACGCGATCGATCTCGTCCTCCGGTCGCGGAAGCCGCCCGCGATTCATGGCGAGAACGGCATCTCGATCAAGGCGGCCGGCGAGGGCTACGCGTCGCACTACTACTCGATGACGCGCCTCGAGGCGTCGGGGCGCGTGAACGGCCGCCGCTGCAGCGGACAGGCCTGGATGGACCATGAGTTCGGGTCGTCGGCGCTGCGCGAGAACCAGCGCGGGTGGGACTGGTACTCGATCCAGCTCGATAACGATTCCGAGGTGATGCTGTACGTCATCCGCCGCGCCGACGGGACGCCGGACGTCACTTCGTCCGGCTCGCTCATCACCGCCGACGGCCGCGTGATCCCGATCCGCCATGATCAGATGAAGATCACGACAAAGCGCCGCTGGACCTCGAAGAAGAGCGGCGCGACGTATCCCCTCGACTGGAGTGTCGCCATCCCCTCCCTCGGCATCTCGCTCTCCCTTCGCCCGCTCCTCGACGATCAGGAGCTGGTCACGCGCGAGTCGACGCGCGTCACGTACTGGGAAGGCGCGGTGAGCGTCAACGGCTCGTTCGACAACAACGGTGTGACCGGCGAAGGCTACGTCGAGATGACCGGGTACGACCGCGCGTTTCGCGCACCTTGACCGACGCGCTGGATCTCCCGGATGAGCTGCGCGCGGGCCGACTTCCCCTTCTGGACGAAGCTCGCCACTTTCGACTGCAGGTCGCGGCGCTCGTCGGCGGAGATCTCTTTCGACGTCAGGACGAGGATCGGGATGTTGGCGGTGAGCGGGTCGTCCTTCAGCGAATCGGCGACTTCGAAGCCGCTCATGCCGGGCATCATGAGGTCGAGGATGATGACGTCGGGCGACTTCTCGCGCGCGGCCAGCAGACCCTGCTCGCCGTTGAACGCGCTCTCGATCGCGAAACCGGCGGTCGAAAGCTCGGCGTCGAGGAGCGCGTGCACCGCGGCGTCGTCGTCGATGAGCAGCAGCCGCGGACGCGTGCCGGTCCGTGACGCGAGGGCGCGCACTCGGCCGAGCAACCGTTCGCGGTCGACCGGCTTCACGAAATAGTCGTCCGCGCCGAGGGCCATACCGAGGTCGCGGTTCTCGACGACGGAGATGATGATGATCGGGATCTCGCGCGTGACCGCTTCGGCCTTCAGGCGCTTGAGCACTTCCCACCCATCGAGTCCCGGCAGCACGAGATCGAGCGTGATCGCGAGCGGGCGGAGGTCGCACGCGAGCCGGATCGCTTCTTCGCCATACCGCGCGCGCGCCGCCGAATAGCCGGCGGAACGGAGCGCCGACGCGATGAGGTCGAACGCGTTCGCGTCGTCCTCGACCACGAGGATCCGGTCATCGGCCGGCTCGATTTCCGCGGCGCGTGAGACGACCGCCGCGCGCGAGCGGACCGGCAGCCGGAACGAGAACGTGGAGCCGCAGCCCGGCGAGCTTTCGACGGAGACGCGTCCTCCCTGCAGCTCGACGAACCGCTTCACGAGCGCGAGCCCGAGGCCGGTGCCGCCGAACTCGCGGCGCACCGTCGCGTCGATCTGCCGGAACTCTTCGAAGATCAGCTCGTGGTGGTGCGGGTCGATGCCGATCCCTTCATCCGCTACGGAGACGTTGATCGATCCCTCTTCCTCCGTCGCGCCGATGAAGCGCGCGGAGATCGTGATCGTGCTCTCGGCGGGCGAAAACTTGATCGCGTTCGAGACGAGGTTGAAGAGCACCTGCTTGAACTTCGCGAGGTCGGTCTCGATGAGCGGCAGATCGTTCGGGACGTCGACGACGAAGCGCGGATACGTCTTCGTCATCCCGCGCATCACGTTGCACACGCTCTCGATCACCGGCGCGATCCCGAAGAACTCCGGATAGATCTCCATCTTCCCAGCCTCGATCTTCGAGAGGTCGAGGATGTCGTTGATGATGCCGAGGAGGTGCTGGCCGGACGCGTGGATGTGGTTCAGGAAGCCGTAGTGCTTCGCGTCGACGCTGCCCTGCAGCCGGTCGACGAGGATCTCGGAGAAGCCAATGATCGAGTTGAGCGGCGTCCGCAGCTCGTGCGACATATTCGCCAGGAACTGACTCTTGAGGCGGTCCGACTCCTGGATGAGGCGGTTCGCCGACTCGAGCTCGATCGTGAGGCGCCGCAGCTCGTCGATCTGCGACTTCTCCTCATATTCGAGCGCGCGGATTCGGAGCCGCTTCTGCTGCAGGTCGGCGATGCCGCCGAGGAAGTAGAATGAAGCTCCGAAGAGGAAGAGCATGCGCGTCAGCGCGCGAAGAAAGTTGGCGTCGAACGGCACCGCCTGCCCCGCCAGCACCAGCATGCCGAGGTACGCGAGCGCGGAGGCGACGCAGACCACGTACGCGACCCGCTTCCCTACCGCGAACGCCGCCGCCGCGCCGATCGTCAGGTAGAAGAGGTACCACGGGCTGTTGATGCCGCCGGTCGCGAAGACCGCGCTAGTGACGAGGATGACGTCCGTCGCGAGCCACAGCGGATTGAGAACGCTCCTCGAATGGCGACGCCGGAACAGCTCGTAAAACAGCAGCGCGATCGCCGACGACGCCACCCAGCAGAAAGCGGCCATTGCGAGGCGCAAAGGAAAGACGCCGAACGCCCGCCCGATGAGCGAAACGAGCAGCGCCCCCGAATAGACGTAGATGTGGCTCTTCTGGATCGCAAGGTCAAAACGCACCACGCTCTCGCGCGGGTCAGTGCTGGCTACCATAGGGATGGGGAGATTCTAATGCGGCTGGGGCGTGGGGACACGATGCGCGCGATGCACCCGCCCCCTCATCCGCCTTCGGCACCTTCTCCCCCGTCACCGGGGGAGAAGGGCATCGAACCCACAAATATCCCTCGCCCCGCGAAGCGGGGAGAGGGTGGCCGAAGGCCGGGTGAGGGGTTGGGGCTACTGCGCCGAACCTGAAGGGAAGCTGGGAACCCACGATGCGTCCGCCATCTGGCCGGTGGCGAGGTTCTCGCCGTCGATGGTGAAGCCGATGAAGGCGATGGCCATCTCGTCGGTGGTCGACTCGCCCCACGAGACCGGCTTCGGGGGGAAGTTGGGGTTGCGGGGGTTGCTGTCGGAGTTGTCGAACGTCGCGGTCATCTTGAACGTCGTGAACGGGAACGCCGGCACCGGGTTGACGAAGCGGTAGATCCCCTGCCAGTTGAAATCCCAGTCGTCGATGTTGATGAGGCACGACTGCTGGCTGCCGAACGTCATGTTCACGTTCATCTTCCTGCCCAGGAGGTGCATGTGCGGCGCGATGAGCCAGAGGTGCGCGGCGACCGGCGTGGTGAAGGAGGCCGACACCTGATACGCCGGATCGTTCGGCGGAATCGTGAACATGTCATTGACCAGCGGCAGGATGCGGAGGATCTGCTTCGGCTTCTGCTTCGCGAAGTAGATCCCGATCGACGTCTGATCGGCTTTCGGCGCGCCGTCGTGCGGGTGGTAGTGCACCTGCAGCACGACGCGCGAATTCGCCGGGAGGAGGAACGCGA
The DNA here is from genome assembly GCA_036003305.1 of Thermoanaerobaculia bacterium. GTDB lineage: Bacteria > Acidobacteriota > Thermoanaerobaculia > Gp7-AA8 > Gp7-AA8 > DASXHZ01. Next base: position 14,893 of record DASYSN010000032.1, on the reverse strand, counting down.
TGTCGGACGGCAGGTTCAATGCGCGCATCCCCGGCGCCCAGCCGCCGAGCGACGAAGCGTTCGGATTCGTGATCGTGAAGCCGGGGCCGCCGAACGACGTGTAGCCGGGGCCGGGGTCGTTCGCGTCGAGGTTCACCGAGTCGCCGCTGGTGTCGATGTAGGCGATGACGTGATGGACGCTCGCGCGGTCGCCGGGATGGATGTCGATCGCCGAGACGTAGGTGTCGGCCGGCAGGTTCGTCGGCAGCGTGAAGCAGCGGTACATGTCGCCGGTGGCCGGCGGCGTGTACGGATCGGGATTCGTGAGGACGAGGTCGGGCTGGCCGAGGGTCCAGCCGCTGGAGAAATCGATCGGCGTCGGGAGGTTCTTCGGATCGCCTTCCGGCGCACCGTTGTTCACCCACTTCACGATCGTATCGATGTCGCTCTGCGGGAGCGGCCCGCGCGCCTCGGCGAATTCTTCACAACCTTGCACCGGCTTCCACGGCGGCATCTGGTGCGTCTGGACCATCGAGCGGATGTTGAACGCCTCCGGCTTCGCGCTCGTGTAGTCCATCAGCGAGAACGGCGCGATGTCGCCCGGGTGGTGGCACGTCTGGCAGTGGCTCTGGAAGATGCGGACGACTTCATTGCTGAAGGTCGGCCCTTGCGGAACGGCCGGATGCACCACCGCGCGCTGCCGCGCGCCGATGAACATCAGCGCGACTGCCGCGATGAAGGAGAGGGCGACGACCCGTTTCATGGTGTCAGTGTAGGTCCGTTACTTCACGCGTAACAACGCCCCGCTGACGATCTTCCCGTCGACCATCGTCATCAACGCGCCGGTCTCCGGCAGGCTCGAGGCGGGAACGTGGAAGATGTCCTGCGACAGGACGGCGAGGTCGGCGAGCTTGCCGGGCGCGAGCGTCCCCTTCTCTTTATCGGCCATCTCGGCGTACGCGCCGCCCGCGGTGAACGCGTCGACCGCCTGCGCCACGGTGATCGACTCCGCGCCGTTGTTCACGGCATTCATGATCGTCACGAACGGATTCGACGACGCGCCTTCGGAGCCGAACGCCAGCGGCACCTTGCTCGCGACGATCGCCTTGAGCGCGAAGACCGGCTGCTGTTGCGGATAGAGCGGCCGCAGGTTGAAACGCGCCGGCGTCGCCACGACGACGACGCCCGATTTCACGGCGCGCGCGAGGAGGTCGCCGGCGAGGCCGTCGCCGCGGTCGAGGCGGACGCGTGTCGTCGCCGGGACGGCCGCCGCGTCGACGGCGTCGAGCACGATGCGGATGGCGCGGTCGCCCGCGACGTCGAACAGCGGCTGCTCCGCCGCCTGCTTCGTCGCGGTCAGGAACGCCACGATCTCGGCGGTGGTGAAGTTGACCTTCCCGTTCTCGTCCTTCGTGCCGGGATAGATGCCGCTGACCGCCGCCGTGTGATCGAGCGGCGTGCCGTCGATGATGTACGCCGTCGGATGGCTCGCCGTCGACGGGGCGCCCGGGATCACGAGCTCCAGCTCGCGAACGCGCGCCTTGACGTCGGCGCGCCGCAGCGCGCGATGAAAGCGCGTGTACGGCAGCAACGAGACGTTCTGGAGCGTCGTGACGCCGTGCGCCAGCGCGTTGGCCGTCGCGTCGTGAACCGCCGTCTCGATCCGGTCGTCCTCGGCGAGGTCGGCGAGCCGCTGCTTCAGCATGAAGTGCGCGTACTCGTACGCCTTGCCGTCGACCTTCCCCTGCGCGTCGTGGCTGAACCAGCCGCCCGGCGGGTCGCTGATGCTGCCGGCGCGAATGCTCGCCAGCGCGCTGTCGCTCCAGACGCCGGCATGCCCGCTGGCCGTCTCGAGCATCACGCGCCGGTTGTGCGTGATCTTGTCGAGCCACGCCGAATTCATGCGCGGGTCGCGCAGGACCTCGGGGCCGATGATCCCGCCGATCCACATGTCGGCGGGCGACTCGTCGGTGACCCACTCCAGCGCCGCCTTCACCTCGTCGAACGTCGCCGTTTCCGTCGTCGCGATCCGCTGTTGTTCCGGCCCGATCGCCACCTGCACGTGCGCGTCGTTCATGCCCGGGATGACGACGCCGCCCTTCAGGTCGTACCGCTCGGTGCTGTGGTTCGCGAGCGCCTCGATCTCGGCGTCGGTGCCGACCGCCATGATCCGCTTGCCGCCGATGGCGATCGCCTGCGCGAAGTGCACGGGGTCGCCGGTGTAGACCTTCCCGTGCAGCAGGATCGTGTCGGCCGTCTCGGCGAAGAGGGAGAAGGACAGCAGAGAGAAGACGAGGAGGATTCCGAAACGGGGTCGCATGCGTGTTGGACGGGCGAGGAGTCTACTCGGTCTTGATGGCGCTCGCGAGGTCGATCCGGGAAGCGAGCCGGGCCGGTACGAGGCCGGCCAGCACCGACGCCGCGAACGTGATCGCGAGCGACGCGGCGATGAGCGCGACGGGGGTGTGGAACGCGATCGTCCAGCCGAACGACTGTTTGTTGATGACGTTGATGAGGATCCACGAGAGGGCGTAGCCCATGACGACGCCGGTGACTGTCGCGGCGATGCCGAGGAGCGCGGACTCGAGAAGCAGCATCGTGCGCAGCTCGCGGAGCGACATGCCGGCGACGCGCAGCAGCGCCAGCTCGCGCGTCCGCTCCAGGATGAGCGCGGAGAGCGTGTTGATGATGCCGAGGACCGCGACGACGATCGCGACGCCGAGGAGCGCGTACGTGATGAGGAACGTCTGGTCGAAAATGTTCATCACCTCGCGGCGGATCGCCGCGTTCGTGACGGTGAACGCGCCGTACTTCGGTCCGAAGAGCGCCTCGAGCCGCCGGCGCGCGACCTCGCGATCGACGTTCGGCTTCAGGTAGATGACCACCGTGTTGATCTTGTCGTCGTCGTACGCGGCGATGTAGTCGGGGCGGTTCATGAAGACGACGCCGCGATCGTTCGAGTAGTCGCGATAGATCCCGCAGATCTTGTAGGTGCGCGGGCCGTGTGCGGTCGGCAGCGTGAGCGTGTCGCCGACACCCTTGTCGAACTTCAGCGAGAAGCTCTCCGAAACGAAGACGCCGTGGATGCGGATCATCTCGTCGAGCGCCGGTTTCGGCCGGCGCGGCGTGACCATCGGGATGTTGCCGAAGTCGGCGGCGACGCGCGTGTCGCCGCTTCCGACCGTGACGTACGCGTCGCGATAGATGATGTCGCGGCCGTGCACCGGATCGGCGGCGCCGACGAAGTCGACCTTTCGCAGGTCGTCGAGGATGCGCGGCGGAAAGAGCGCGACGTCGGCGTTCGTCAGCCCCTTCGCGGGACGCAGCCAGAGATCGGATCGGACGGTCTGGTCGATCCAGGTGTTCACGGTGACGCGGAAGCTGCCGACCATCAGCGCGACCGCGACCATCATCCCGGTCGCCAGCGCCAGCGCGGCGGTGGCGATGGCGGTGCGGCGCAGCGAGGCGTGCAGCGACCGCGCGGCGAGCTGGCCGACGATGCCGAACATTCTGCGGAACGGTCCCGCGGCGACCGCCGCGATGGCCCGCACGATCGACGGCGCCAGCATCGAGAAGCCGGCGACGACGAAGAGCACGGAGAGGTAGCCGGCGACGGCGATGCCGCGGACGGGTGGGATCCCGGTCGCGAGTGCGGCGATGACGAAGCTCAGTGTAGAGCCGGCAATCCTGCCGGCGCGTTTCGCCGGCAAGATTGCCGCCACACTGGAGAGACCGCGGATCATTGACGCGGGCCGGATCCGCGCCGCTTCGATCGACGGTGCGATCGCCGACAGCACCGACAGCACCACCCCGACCGCCACGCCGAGGGCGATCACGTCCGGCGTCAGCGCGATCGCCTCCGGCCGCGAGGTCACGTACAGCGCGTTCACCGTCCGTCCGATCAGCGACAAAATCCCCGCGGCGAGCGCGTCGCCGAGGGCGATGCCGAGAACCGATCCGATCGCGCCGAAGAGCAGGCCTTCGTACAGGAACGCGCCGAAGATCTGGCGCGGCGACGCGCCGAGGGTCTTAAGGATGCCGACGTCGCGGCGGCGCCTCAGGATCGAGATCAGCACGGTGTTGTAGACGAGAAACATCCCGACCAGCAGCGCCACGCCGGCGAGCGCGAAGAGGTTCACGCGAAAGGCGCGCAGCATGTTCTCCACGCGCTCGTTCCGCCGCGACGGCCGCTCGATCCGCGTCGATGGTGGAAGCACCCGGGCGATCTGTTTCGCAATGGCGTCATCGGGCAGAAGGAGGTCGACTCGCGACAGCCGGCCGAACATCCCGAACGCCTTCTGCGCCGTCGCGATGTCGCAGACGACGATCGCGCCGTTGAACGCCGTCGCCGGTCCGCGCGCCTCCAGGATGCCGCGAACGGTCATCGTCCGCTTGATGCCGAGGATGCTGAGCGTGAGGGGCGAACCGAGCGCGAGGTGATGCTCCCGCGCAAACGGCGCCGGCACGATGACGGCGTCGGGCTCGAAGAACGAATGCAACGCGGTTCCCTGAATGCGCGCGTAGCGGTAGTCGCGGAAATGCAGATCGCTGAGGAGGTCGACCGCGAGCATGCGGACCGGCTGCTGCGTCGCTTCGTCCACTCCTTCGACGTCGATCACCGGCGCGAAGCGGACGCCGTCATCCCAGAACGGCTGCAGCTTCAGCAGGACGTCCTCGCGCAATGCCCCCGCTTCCGGGACGATCTGGTAGTTCGCACGTCCGGCAACCGCGTCGACCGACTCGCGAAACGCGCGCAGCGCGCTCTGGTTCGCAAGCTGGATGGCGACGATGACCGCGACGCCGACGGCAATGCCGGCGACCGTGAGGATCGTTCGCGTTCTCTCTCGGATGATCGGGCGGAGCACTAACGCGGTCGGAATTGAAAATTGAAAATTGAAAATTGAAAAAAAGGAGCGGCGAGTAGCGTCTTTCTTTTTCAATTTTCAATTTCCAATTTTCAATTCCTCACCACGCGGCCGTCCGCCACGTCGATGACGGAGTCGCCGAAGGCCGCCGCGCGATCGGAATGCGTCGCCATCACGATCGTCGGCCGTACGTTCTCGTGAATGCCGCGGAGCAGCTCCAGCACGCGCTCGCCGTTGCGCGAGTCGAGGTTGCCGGTCGGCTCGTCGGCGAGGATCAGCGCCGGGCGGTGCACGATCGCGCGGCCGATGGCGACACGCTGCATCTCGCCGCCGGAGAGCTCGTTCGGCGAATGCGTCGCGCGGTGCCCGAGACCGACCTGCTCGAGTACCTCGTTCACACGCGCGCGCACTTCGTCGCGCGGCCTCTTCGCGAGCGCCAGCGGAAAGGCGACATTCTCGAAGACGCTCAGCGTCGGGATGAGGTTGAAGAACTGGAAGACGAACCCGAGCCTCGCCCGCCGCAGGTTCGTGAGCTGCCCCTCGGACATCGCCGACGTCTCGTCGTCGCCGAGGAAGACGAGGCCGGAGGTCGGCCGCTCCACGGCGCCGATCAGGTTGAGGAGTGTCGACTTCCCGCTCCCCGACGCTCCCCGCAGCACCGCGAATTCTTCGGAGCGGATTTCGAGCGATACGTCGTCGAGCACCTGCACCGCCGCGGACTCGGCCGTCGGCGAGTAAGTGTGCGTGACGTGCTCGAGACGGACGCGCATTGCGAACTGATTCTAGTGGCTACACGTTGGGCGGTTTTCTGCATATGCTTCTCGGGCTGTAGAACTGAGGAGGTACTCCATGGCGGAAGAGACAACATCGGCGACTGGGGCAACCGGCGACGGAGCCGACGAGACCGCCGGCCGCTTCGGCCGCGCGAAGGACTACGTGAACGAGCAGTACGACCGTGCCTCCGGCGCGGTGCGCGACGGCTACAACACCGTGCGTGAGAAGGTCGAGGACGTCGACTTCGGCGCGATCACCGATCAGGTGCGCAGCTACGTCCGGTCGAATCCCGGCAAGGCGCTGCTGATCTCCGTCGGAGTCGGATTCGTCGTCGGCCTGATGCTGCGCCGCGACGAGGATGAGGACTAACCATGGCGACCCACAAGCAGAAGGACGACTTCGAGCGTTCCGCGGCGGGGATGGATTACGAGGACCCGATCCGCGAGCGCGCCGCGTCGATCGGCGCCGCCATCGCGGAGAACGGCCCCGAGGCGATCTTCGAAGAGATCGAGAACCTTCTTCCGGAGCAGTGGCGCGAGCAGATCAAGACGTTCCCGATCGCCGCGCTGCTCCTCGGCTTCGGCGTCGGCATTTTCCTCGGAATGAAGAAGGGCGACGAGATCATCGCCGCGGGAGGCACGCTGGTGACGTCGGCCGCGATGTCGAATGTGAACGAGATTTTCGGGCGGGGGGAGGAGTAGGGTCTGTCATCCTGAGCCGCGTAGACGGCGAAGGACCCGGTGCTGAAACCGATTGCTCGTTCCAGCAACGGATCCTTCGCCGCGCTACGCCGGCTCAGGATGACAGATGCTTGCCGGCTCAGGATGACAGATGCTTGCGGGCTCAGGATGACAGATGCTTGCGCTTAGCACCGCCCGTTCCGCACAATAGCAAAGCGCGATGCCGCCGATGCTCCCGCTGCCCGATAACGCCCGAAACTATCTCGAGTCGCTTGCGGGCGACGTTCACCGCGCGTACTTTTGGAAGGTGCCGCCGCTGCCGGTGCGGTGGGGGCAGCAGATCGCGCGCAAGCGCCGGCGCTCGATCCGGCTCGGCTCGTACAACCACGCGACCGCCGAGATCCGCATCCATCCGCTCCTGCGCGCTGCGAACGTGCCGGCGTACGTGATCGAGTCGATCATCCACCACGAGTACCTGCACCACATCCTCGGCCCGCATCACAACCGCCGCTTCCACGCGAACGAGCGGAAGTTCCGCTATTACCGCGAGTCGCAGGAGTGGATCCGCCGCCATCTCTTCCTGCTCCTCGGGCGGAAGCGGAGCGAAATGCGTCCGCGCCGCGTCGCCGCGCCGCCGCAACCGGCGACACGCGAGCAACTCGCGTTGTTCTAGGCGCGGCGCAACCGTACTCTCGGAGAGTACGACTGTACTGTCGAAGAGTACAATTGTACTGCCGGAGAGTACATACGTACCGTTACGGAGTACAACTGTACTCCTGAGCATCTTAATTGCGATCTGCAAGCTGCCAAATGTACTCGTAAAAATCTCATCTAGCGGCTTGAGGAGTACGAATGCGATTGTCCCGACGCCATTCGTACTCTCGGTAATCGCAGTTGTACTCTCCGAGAGTACAGTTGCGCCGCCGCTACACACCCATGGGGAACGTCAGCTCGTAGATGGTTCCGCCGTGCGCGACGTCGAGAATGAACGCGCTGTGCTCGACCGTCTTCGCGACTTCGTCGTTGAGCTGCTTGATCGACGTGACTTCCACCCCACCGACGCCGACGATCGTGTCGCCCGGCGTGATGCCGATGCGGGCCGCGCGGGAGCCGCTCGTGACGTCGCTGACGACGAGCTGACTGCCGTTCGCCTGCACGTGCAGCCCCGCGACGTCCGCGAGCACCTTCAGGCCGAGGTTCGTCGGGACTTCGCCGGCGCGAACCGTCGTATGCGTGGTCGAGCTGCCGCGGCTGATGGTCAGCGGCACCGGCTGGCCGGGCGCCGCGGTGGCGGTGTAGGTCGAGAACGCCTCGCGCGAGTCGACCGCGCGATCGCCGACCGCCGTGATCACGTCGCCCGGCTTGAGCCCCGCAGCCGCGGCGGGCGAGCCTCCGAAGACGCGTGCGACGAGCGCCCCCTTCCCCGACTTCAAGCCGAGGCGCTTCGCCTCCTCGGGAGTCACCGTCGCGGTGACCGCGCCGATCCAGGCGGAGTGCACCTGGCCGAACCGCAGGATGTCCTGGATCACCTTCTTCGCGCGGTCGACCGGAATCGCGAATCCGATCCCCTGCGCCTGCGCGATGATCGCCGTGTTGATCCCGATGACCTTCCCCTCGATGTTCAGCAGCGGGCCGCCCGAGTTGCCCGGGTTGATCGACGCGTCGGTCTGAATGAAGTCGGTGAACGTCCGCCCCTCCTCCTTCGACGGTACCGAGCGGCCGAGGGCGGAGACGACGCCGGTCGTGACCGTGCCGGAGAGGCCGAACGGATTGCCGACGGCGACGACCGTCTCGCCGATCATCAGGTCGGACGACGTGCCGATCGGCGCGGCGGGAAGGCCTCTCCCGTCGACGCGGAGCACGGCGACGTCGCTGTCGGGATCGACGCCGACGAGCTTCGCGGTGTGCTGCGAGCCGTCCTGGAAGTTGACGGTGATCTTCGACGCACCTTCGACGACGTGGTTGTTCGTCACGATGATGCCGTCGCTCGACCAGACGAAGCCGGAGCCGAGCGACTGCGCCGTGTAGGCGCGCTCGCCTCCGCCGAAGAAGCCGAACGGATCGAAGAACGGGTCGGCCTGCCGCTGCCGGATCACCGACTCGCTCTGGATGTTGACCACCGAGGGCAGCACGTTGTGCGCGACGACCACCACCGGCGTGCGGCGGATGGCACTCACGGTCGCCGGAATGTTCGATTGCGAGCCGCGCGGCGCGACGGTCTGCGATTCAGCGATTGGTTTGCACCCGAAGGAAAGGACGACGACGAGAAACAACGCGCGACTTCTCATGCGCGCGATTTTAGTGTCTCAGCCGCGACATCCAGTTCGACACAACGGTGACCGTTGGCGAGCTCTGCTCCACCAGCGTGTTCACGAGAAACTTCTGGCCGTCGGCGCTGACGGCGTACGGGCGGCACTGCGGGCGGGGAACGATCGAGAAGAGCGGCTGCGGGGTGCCGAGCGTGAGGTCGGAGCCGTTCGTTTCGACCGAGACGGCGTACAGCTTGTTGGACGGGTCGAGGTAGAAGAGCTCCTTGCCGTCGTGGCGCCAGCGCGGATAGAAGCCGCCGTTGTTCGACACCTGCCACTTCTGGTTCGGATCGGCGACGGAGGTGATGAACGCTTCCATCCGCCCGTTCTGGTCCGACATGTACGTGAGGAACTTGCCGTCGGGCGAGAACTCGCCGAACGAGTCGTTCGTGTGGCCGCCAAGCTTGACCTCCTGCGTCGGGTTCGCGATCGGAATGAGCGCGAGCCCGTCGGCGCGGACGAACAGCAGCGACTTGCCGTCGGGTGAGATGCCCGACACCCCTCCGTCGGCGAGGTTACCATCGAGGAGCTTCTTCTCCGTGCCGCCGGAGACGCCGTGCACGATCAACGCGCCGTGTCCCTGCCGGAGGATGCTCGTGTAGATCATCGACGAGTCGGGCGAGAAGACGGAGGTCCCGACCCAGGCGCTCTCGAGCGGCAGCCGCGTGCGCGTGTTGCGCGCGAGGTCGACGATCCACAGCTCGCGCAACGGATCGCCGATCTCGACGGCGACCTTCTGGCCGTTCGGCGAGATCTCCAGGTCCCAGTACGACGCCGGAGAGCCGATCTTCGCCAGCTCTTTGCCGGTGCGGTCGACCCAGCGCAGCTCCGACGTCACGGTGGCGCGGCCGGTGTGGAACGTGAGCAGATGGTCGCTGCTGACCGAGAACGCGCCGCGCCAGATGCCGACGTCGTCGAGCACGTTCTCCGCGATCGGAATCGGATCGCCGCTGATCACGCCGCTCGTGGTCATCTTCTGCGCCATGAGCGTTTGGTCGCGTACGAACAGCAGGTAACCGTCGGAGTAGACGCCGCTCGAGGTCGACTGCATCACGAGCTTCGGCTCTTCGCCGTCGACCGACGTCATGTAGATGCCGTTGTCGCCGCCGGTCGGGTTCTGATGGTTCGCTGCGAGGTAGAGCAGGTGTTTACCGTCCGGCATGACCGACGGCCAGCGGTGACTGGTGTGCTTCGCGGCGACGAGCTTGGTGATGTTGGAGACCGGTCCGCCGCTGGCGCGTACCTTCTCGAGCGGCGCCTGCGTGTTCGGGGTCCAGATGATCCAGTCGTCGGGCGTCCAGACGCCGCCGCGCGCGCTGCCGGCCGAGGCGGCGGCGGACGGCACGACGACGGACGGCGAGCCGCCGGAGACGTCGACGCGCTTCAACGCGGTGATCGAGAAGAACGCGATCTTGCGGCTGTCGGGCGCCCAGAAGGGGAACATGGCGCCGTCGCTGCCGTTGATCGGCTTCGTCTCGCCGGTGATCAGCGACCGCAGGTAGAGCTGATTTTGCGCGCCGTCGGTGCCGGAGAAGACCGCCATCGTCCCGTCAGGCGAGACGACCAGCGCTCCCGCCTCGTCGCCGACGGCGTTGTAGCGAATGCCGGCCGGCGGCGTGAGGTCGGTGACGAACGGCCTCGCCGCGCGCTGCGTGGCGCTTCCGTAAAGAAACGTCATCGCAACCGCGATGGCCGCAAGCACCGTCGCGGCGCCCCACGCGATCCTCTCGCGCGTCCTCTTCCGAACGCTGATGGTCGTCGCAACGCCGGCCTGCGATCCCGCCTCCGCAATCCACCGCATCTCCTCGGCGACGTCGTGCGCGCTCTGCCACCGGTCGTCGGCCTCCTTCGCGAGGCATTTCGAGATGACGTGTTCCAGTGCGGGCGGCGTGAGCGGCTGCAACTGCGCCAGCGGCTTCGGATCTTTCGAGACGATCGCGGCGATGAGCGAGGTCTTCGTGCTGCCGTCGAACGCGCGCTGGCCGGTGGTCATCTCGTACAGCACCGCGCCGAGCGCGAAGATGTCGCTGCGCGAATCGGCCTCGAGTCCTTCGAGCTGCTCGGGCGACATGTACTGGAACGTGCCGAGGATCGACCCTTCCTGCGTCAGCGGCCGCATGACCGTCGCCGCTTCCGCCGAGAAGCCGAGCGCGGAGCTCTTCGCGAGGCCAAAGTCGAGCAGCTTCGCGCCCGTCTTCGTCAGCATCACGTTGCCGGGCTTTAGGTCGCGGTGGACGATGCCGGCGCGGTGCGCGCGATCGAGCGCGTCGGCGATCTGGACGCCGATCTTCAGCACTTCCGAGAGCGGCAGCGCGCCGCGCTCGAGCCGGTCGGCGAGCGACTCGCCTTCGAGCAGCTCCATGACGAGGTAGTCATTGCCCTCGAACTTGCCGACGTCGTGCAGCGTGCAGATGTGCGGATGGTTGAGCTGCGAGATCGTGCGCGCCTCGCGCTCGAAGCGGATGCGGAGCTGCTCGTTCGCCGCGAATTCCGCCGGAAGGATCTTGATCGCGACGTTGCGGTCGAGCCGCGTGTCGCGCGCGCGATAGACCTCGCCCATTCCACCCGCGCCGAGCGGCGCGAGGACCTCGTACGGCCCGAGGTGTGTTCCTGAAGTGAGTGGCACCGGGAGCGCACAGGATACACTCTCCGCACACCGTGCATTTGAAGCTGATTTACAACCCCGCTGCGGGACGAGGGCGCGCCCGGCGGCACATCGGGGAGGCGGAGCGCTGGTTTCTCGATCGCGGATCGCGCGTGGAGATCGAGGAGAGCGCGTCGCCGGACGACATGTCGCGCATCGCCGCCGAAAGCTCGCGCGCCGGCTTCGATCGCGTGGTCGTCTGCGGCGGCGACGGCTCGCTCAATCTCTCCGTCCGCGACTTCGACCTCGACAGCGGCACGCTCGCCCTCCTCCCCCTCGGCTCCGGCGACGATTTCGCGCACGTTCTCGGAATCTCGAGCAAGCTTTCTTCCGCGTGTGACGTCGTTTTGAACGGCACTCCGCGCGAGGTCGACGTCGCGACCGCCAACGACCGGCGCTACCTCGGCGTCGCGGGACTCGGTTTCGATTCCGAGGTGGCCGAGTACGCGGGGCATGTGAAGTACCTCCGCGGCTCGCTCATCTATCTCTACTCGATCATGCGCGTGCTGCCGCGCTTCACGCCGCACCATGTCCGCATCAACGGACGCGCCGAAGAGATCATGTTCGCCGCCGTCGGCAACTCGCGCCAGTACGGCGGCGGAATTCGCATCACTCCCGAGGCGAAGATCGACGACGGCGCGCTGGATTTGTGCGTCGTCCACCGAACATCCCGGGCGCAGCTTCTCAAGACCCTGCCGAAGGCGTACACCGGCGCCCATGTGAAGAGCCCGTTCGTCGCGACGGAGCGGGGGGCGGAGTTCGTCGTCGAGAGCGAGAGAGAGATGGTTGTCTACGCGGACGGCGAGCGCGTGACCACCACGCCGGTGCGGTTTGCGCTGGCGGAGAAGAAGCTGCGCATTGTGGCGCCGTAGGGCTTAAGCCACAGCCCCCTCATCCGCCTTCGGCACCTTCTCCCCCGTCACCGGGGGAGAAGGGCACTCGATTGGGGGGCATCGCGAGCGCTAGCAATCGAGTACCCTTCTCCCCTCGTGAGAGGGGAGAAGGTGCCGAAGGCGGATGAGGGGTCAATCCACCAGCACCAGCCCCTTTTCGCCGTTCTTCGGGGCGGGGGCGGTGGTCGCGGGGCCGACGTCGATCTGGCGTTGGAGCATCAGGTCGGTGTCGACTTTGCCGTCGGGGGTGAAGCCGATGACGAGGTAGCGGTCGGGGCGCGGGGCGAGGAACTTGTACGCGTTGCCCCACGGGTCGGTGAGGAGCTTCGGCGAGACGTAATACGGCGCGAGATCCTGCAGCCGATCCGGAAGACGGCCGTTCGTCACGTTGTACTTTTCGATCGCCTGGCCGATCGTCTCGAGCCGCTGCAGCGAGATCGCTTTTCGCGTCTCGCCGACGGCCGACAGCGGCCGTCCGAACGGCGCGAAGTGGTTCGCCGGGTTCCGCATCGAGGTGACCACCGAAAGCACCGCCAGGATCGCGAGCACCGCCACGAGCGGGAGCGGCACCGGCGTCTCGGCCACTTCGCTCTCGTCCAGCGGCGTCGTCTCGGCGACCGTCTGCGCCTTCGAGATGCGCAGCTCTTCGATGAGGTCGCGCGTCAGCAGCTCGTACAGCGCCTTGTTCGTGTCGAACTCGGAGAGCCGCGAGATCTCGACGATGTCGCCGACCGAGTGCGTGCCGTCGACGAGGTCGTAGATCAGCTTCTCCTCGTCCGAGATGCGGATCTTGTCGCTCGCCACCGCCTTCTTGCGCCGCGAGGCGGCGGGCGTCTGGTCGAACTCGACTTCGTCCGCGTCCTCGGCGCCGACGACCACGATCTCCTGCGCGATGTTCTTCTTGCGGAAGACCATGTCGTAGGAACGGATGCGCTTCTCGATGATCGGCCACTCGTCGATCATCCGCGCGCCTTCCATCAGGATCGACTCGGCGGTGATCGGCACGACATTGTCGCGGTCGTACTCGATCGTCGTCTCCTGCGAGAAGTGGTAGTCGCCGTCCTTCCAGCGGAAGAGGCGATAGACGATCTGGAGGATCTGGAGCTGGATCGCCTGCTTGAGCGCGTCGGCGGAGATGATGCCGTAGTGCGTCAGCACGTAGCCGAGGCGCTGCAGCGTTTCCTTCTGGATGTCGAGCGCGCGATTGAGCTGGTCCTGCGTGAGCAACCCGCTCTTCATCAGCACGCTGCCGAGGCGCGTCTCGAGGCGGCGGTTCAGCGAGTCGGCCGCGACGACCTTGCCGTCGAGAAACGTGACGGTGACCGTGTCGTCCTTGCCGCGCAAGGTCAGCACGCCGGTCTTACGCTGCAGGCCGATCAGCTGGAAGATGTCGGCGAGAGAAAAATCCCGTAGCGTTCCTTCGAGTGCCATCGCGTCATCCGATCATCACGCGCCGCCGGTAGACCGGCAGCGAGAGGAAGAACCACGTCACCGCCGCGAGCACGATCATGAGCAGGCGGACGAACAGGTGCGTCGTGTCGGCGACCGGTCCGAGCGCCGGCGCCAGCCGTCCGGTGAGTACGGCGACCGAGAGGAACAGGAGGAAGAGCACCATCCCGATCACGCCTGCGATCGTGCGCCCTTCGAGCACCTGCGCCGATCCGGGGAGGAACGTCGCGAAGAGCTTGTTGCGCCGCGTCATCGCGCTCTGATGGTCGGAGACCTCTTCGAGCTTGGCGCGCTTGGTGTCGAGCGAGACGCCGTCGCGCTTCAGGTAGATGTGGATGCACTGCGTGCAGTACGTCGCGCTCTCGCGCGCCGACTTGCAGAGACGGCAGAACGTCCGCCCGCACTTGATGCACGCGTTCGCGTAGCCGCTGCGGCGCCGGCGCCACCAGACGATGAGCTCGAGCAGCAGCGCCGCGAGCGCGCCGACGGTGATCGGATTCAGCGCGCTGTTCTGCGGGTCGAAGTAGGCGTAGGTACCGAACAGCGTCTTCGCGACGCCCTTCTGCGCCAGGCTGTCCGCGACCGCCCACGCGTCCTCCACCGGCGGCGTGTAGACGACGATCTTCTGCGTCGGCGGCGTCTGCGTGAGCCGCTCGATGTGCCGGGTGTCGAGGCGCTTCGCCTGCTCCAGCTTCTGCCCCTGCACGTCGAACTTGTACATCTCGCCGTTCGCGACGGAGTCGTCGTAGAACGCGATGGCGAGCTTCGGATCGAGCTGCTCCGCGCGCTCGTAGAACGTGATCGCGGCGCCGAAGTCGCCGTTGAGGAAGTTGCGGTTGCCGAGGTTCACGTTCGCGCCCGCAGAGTCGCGGATCTGCTGCGCGTGACGGTAGTAGACCTCCGCCTGCTGGTCGTTGCCTTCCTGCAGCTCAAGGTTGCCGAGGAGGATCTGCACGAGGTCGTTGTCGGGAACGAGCGCCGCGAGCTCCTGCATCCGCCGGAGCGACTCGGGGTGGTACGCCGCCTCGGCGGAGTCGATGTCGACCGCGACGATCGGGTTGTCGACGCCGGCCGCCCAAGTCGCAGCGCGGTCGAGCGCGATCGGCAGCGCCGCCACGACGAGCGTGAAGAGAATGATCAGCACGCGCTCGACCTTGCTCGCGTAGCCGAAGAAGATGATGAACCAGTAGAGCGCGAGCCAGACGGGACTCAGCCACAGAAAGAGCGGCAGGAAGAGCAGCGCGAACGCCAGCACCGACACCGCTCCGCCGTGGAAGCGCGTGCCGAGGAGCTCGCGGAA
>DASYSN010000031.1:0-1828 GCA_036003305.1 Thermoanaerobaculia bacterium | reverse complement strand
GGCGGCACAGGCGAGCGCGCACCTCGGCGCACCGTGGCGATTCCGGAGCAACAGAAACAGCAGCGCCGCGAGCGCGAAATAGCCGCCGAGGTACTTCACGCCGCAGGCGACGCCGAGGAAGAAGCCGGCGTGTGCAGGCTTGTCGCGATCGATGCAGTAGAACGCCGCTACGACGAACAGCGTGAGCGCCGCCTCGACGTATCCGACCGTCGCAAGATAGACGACGATTGGACCGCCGAGGAAGAACGCCATGGCGAGCCAGCCGCCCCACTCGAGGAGCAGCGCCCCCGTGATCAGCACCTCGGCCAGTGACACGAGATGTGTGGCCGTGTCGCCCGCGAGCAGATACAGCGGCACGCAGAGCAGCTCGTGCAGTTGCGGGAAGACCGCAAACCGAAGGTCCGTCGCGACGCGCAACTTCCCGAAGGTCGCGAGGGAGCGAACGGTCGGGAGGTGGTAGAGCGTCTCGTCGAACGCGAGAGGCGGGTGGATTGCGAGGAGGATGAGCGGCAGGAAGAGCGCGACGAGGAGCAGTTGCCGCTTGTCCGTTGTCGGCTGTCGGATCGAGGCGAGAGAGAGGATCGCCAGCGCCGCGATCGGGATCGGCTTCAGTTGCGCGATGGCGGCAAGCAGAAACAGCGCTTCCGCCCAGATTCCCAGACCGAGTGCCGCCCGCAACGGCAGCGGCATCGATCGCGCGAACAGCGTCCCCATACCCGCGGCGCAGGCGAGGATGAGCACGAAGAGCGCGAGATGTTCCGCGGTGAATGTGAGGAGCGCCATCGGCGTCCTGCTCTACCGCCCCGTCCCCGCGAGCGACGACGAAACTGCGTGCAGCAGGAGCCGGAAGTCGAGCCAGATCGACCAGTCGCACATGTACATCAGGTCGTAGCGGAGCTTGACCTCCGGGCGTGACTCGTACTCCCCCGAAACCTGCGCGAGGCCTGCGATGCCGGGGCGGACGAGCGCGCGCAGATCGAAGTCGGGGACGTCGCGGAGAATGCGCTCGACGAGCTCCGGCCGCTCCGGACGCGGTCCGACGAGACTCATGTCGCCGTCGAAAACGTTGATGAGCTGCGGCAGCTCGTCGAGGTGATATCGCCGCAGCAGCGCTCCCACCCTCGTCACGCGCCCCTCGGCCGCCGCGATCTCGTCGAGCGTCCGCGGCGGCTGAGAGTCGGCCGGCCCGCGCATCGAACGGAACTTCCGCATTCCGTACGGCACGCCCCCGAGGCCGACGCGCTTCTGGCGAATGAAGATGGGGCGGCCGCTGTCGATCAGCGTGGCGATCGCGATCACGAACCAGAGCGGTGAGCTGAGGAGCATCAGGAGAGCACTGCCTGCGATGTCGGTCGCACGCTTGATGACGGCGGCGTAGCCATAGCCGCACGCGATCGAGACTTCGACCAGCGGCTGGTCGCCGATCCACCCGAGCATCGTCGAGACGATCAACGCGTCGACGTGCGACGCCAGCATGAGAAACCCGCGCGGACCGCGAATGCGAAGCAGCTCGAGGCGGATGCGCGGGTCGGCGTTCGGCGAGACGTAGATGACCTCTTCCACTTCGCGCAGGAGGTCCAGCGTCGTCGGATCGGCGAGTTGGTCGAGCCGCGACGCGCGTTTGATCACCTGAATGCGGCGATCGCCGTTCGTATGGAGTGCGGCGAGCGCGTCGTCGATGTCCGCCGGCTCGCCGACCAGCATCGTGTCGCGCGGGCGGATCGGCGCGACGAGCCGCAGAAGCCGCCGCCACAGCGGAAGCGCGATGACTTCCACCAGCGGCACGGCGAGGAGAACCGTACGTGGCATCGGCCGGACCAGTGCCGTA
>DASYSN010000030.1:0-2721 GCA_036003305.1 Thermoanaerobaculia bacterium | reverse complement strand
CGGATTCGTGATCGCCTGGCGTTTCGCGATCTGCCCGACCAGCCGCTCGCCGTCCTCGGTGAATCCGACCACCGACGGCGTCGTGCGGCTTCCTTCCCGGTTCGCGATCACCTGCGGCGTCGCGACGTCGACGACGGACACGCACGAGTTCGTCGTTCCGAGATCAATCCCGATGATTTTGGGCATGAGCAGTCGTTAAACGCAGCGAATCAGGCAGTTGCTTCCTCTTCAGGGCCGCCGACAGCTACCTTCACCATGGCCGGCCGCAGCAGCCGGTCGTGGAGGAAGTAGCCCTTCTGCAGTACCTGTACGACCGTGTGGGACGGAACGGACGGGTTTTCCTCGCGGACGACCGCTTCGTGGATGTTGGGATCGAACCGGACGTTGGACTCTTCGATCACCCTCACCCCGTGCTTCGTCAGCACGTCGAAGAGCTGCTTGTAGATGAGTGAGACGCCGCGGTGGAATTCGTCCCCCTGCTCGGCGTGATCGAGCGCGCGGTCAAAGTTGTCGAGGACCGGCAAGAGGTCGCGCAGCGTCCCGGCGAGCGCGTATTTGAAGAAGTCCTGCTTCTCGCGATCGGCGCGCTTGCGGTAGTTGTCGAAGTCCGCCAGGGTGCGGAGATAGCGGTCGCGCCATTCGGCCACGCCGGGGTCCGCCTGCGCCTGCGATGCGTTCGACGGAGCTCCGTCGCCGGCGGCTTGGCCAATCGCTTCATGAGCCGCCTTCTGCATCTCGTGCTCGATGTCTTCCACCGACGCACCGTCATCCTCGAGGACGTAGCGATCGTCGTCGCTTCCAGTGGGCTCTGCCATTACCCGTGCTCCTCTTCTTCGATCTTGCGCGAGAGCGCGCGGCCGAGGTAGTCGACCAGCGGCGCCATGCGCGCGTACTCCATCCGCATCGGCCCGATGATGCCCACGACGCCGAGCGGCGCGTTATGCGACCCGTAGCTCTTTGCCACGATGCTGAAATTGTGCACGTGCGTGAAGTCGCTCTCCGATCCGATCAGGATCTGGAGCCCCTCTTCCGTGAGACACGAGTTCAGCAGGTCGATCAGTTTCTCTTTCTCCTGCAACGCCAGGAAGGTCTTCCGGAGCGCCACCGTGTCGGAGAACTCCGGCTTCGTCAGGA
Organism: Thermoanaerobaculia bacterium; assembly: GCA_036003305.1. Classification (GTDB taxonomy): domain Bacteria; phylum Acidobacteriota; class Thermoanaerobaculia; order Gp7-AA8; family Gp7-AA8; genus DASXHZ01. The sequence goes on along the minus strand of DASYSN010000030.1, from coordinate 1,587 downwards.
TCGACGCGGCGCCCTCGACGTAGAGGTCGTTCTCGCTGGTCCGGACGTCGTTCACCGCCTCGATCCCGAGGGCGATGGTCTTCTGCAGCATTTCATCCTGCATGGCGCGCTCTTCCTCGGTCATGTTGACGAGGCGGCGGCGGATCTGGTCGAGCGTCAGGCCGAAGAACTCGACGCTGATGAAGCGGCCGATTTTCTCCAGCTCCTCGCGGTTGAAGTTCAGGCGCGTCTCGACGACCTTGTTCACGACGACGCCGTTCGTCCCGACGATGACGGAGAGGATCTTGTTCTCGGCGACCAAAACGAAGTCCATGGATCGGATCGCAAACTGCAACAGCGTCGGCATGAAGACGACGCCGACCTGATCGGCGAGTCGGGAAAGGGTGAGCGACGCTTCGTGAAGGACGTGATCGATCTCGGTGCCGTGGGAGACCTGCTCGTCGATCGTCTCGCGCTCGCGCTGCGTGAGCACGCGCGACTTCATCAGGTAGTTGATGAAGAAGCGATAGCCGCGGTCGGTCGGAACGCGGCCGGCCGAGGTATGCGGCTGCGCGAGATAGCCGAGGTCCTCGAGGTCGGCCATGACATTGCGGAGGCTGGCCGGCGAGAGCTGAAACCGGCCGCACTTCGCCAGCGAGCGCGAGCTGATCGCCTCGCCCGTGGCAACATGCTGCATGACAATCTCGCGCAGGACCTCCCGCGCGCGACCGTCGAGCTCTTCTCCTTGCTGGCTCATCCGTTTCGACCTGGCACTCTCACCAAAAGAGTGCCAACGTCAATGTTAACCTAGCGGGCGATGACGATGATTTCGCGGAGCTTATCGATTCTGCTGCTCGCCATCGCGCTCCCGGCTCAGTCCGGGATCGTCGATCGCGTGGCGGCGGTGGTCGATCGGCAGGTCATCACGGTCAGCGAAGTGAATCAAATGGTCGAGCTTCACTTCTTTCCGCGCAATGCGGGAGAGTCGGAGGACGACTACCGCCATCGCATCCTGGAGGCGCTCATTGCGCAGGCGCTCCGGTTCCGCGACGTCGAGCGCTTCGGGGCCGAGGACATCCCGAAAGACTCGATCGAGGCGCGCGTGACCGAGATCGCGAAACGCTTCCCCACTCCGGCCGATCTCGATGCGGCGCTCAAACGCGTGGAGCTCACGCCGGACGAGCTGCGGGCGCTGGTCAAACGGCAACTGCAGGTCGAGGCGTACGTGCAGGAGCGATTCGCGCCGCTGGTCTTCGTTTCGAACGACGAGATCGAGGCGTACTACCGCGGGACCTGGAGCCAGCAGCGGCGCCGGCGCGGCCTCGCCATCCCGCCGCTCGCCGAGGTGCGCGAAGAGATCCGCGCGCTGCTGCGCGCGTCGCGGCTCGAGGAAGAGATCGAGAAGTGGACCACGCAGCTCCGCGAGCGCGCGAACGTCGACATCTACGCCTGGCGGTGAAGGTTCTGTCATCCTGAGGTGGCGGAGCGGCGGAGCCGCGTAGCGCACCGAAGGATCCGGTGCTGAAACGAGTCATCCGTTCCAGCTACCCGTAGCTGGGACGGGCTTCTCGTTTCAGCACCGGGTCCTTCGCCGTCTACGCGGCTCAG
>DASYSN010000029.1:0-17549 GCA_036003305.1 Thermoanaerobaculia bacterium | reverse complement strand
ACATTCAGCGGATCAAGAAGCGCGCCTGTGGCTTTCGCAGCCGAACGCGCTTCCGCGAGGCCATCCTCTTCCACCTCGGCGGCCTTGATCTTTACCCCGTGTTTCCATCTTCAATCCACACGAAAGCCTGAAGCGCCAATTAAAAAGGCTTGCGGTCGCTGCCCGGGCAATTTCAACCAATGGGCCCTGACGGCGCGGCGCACGTTCGTATTTGAGTTGTCTACCGTCGTTTGCGGCCCGGGGGTGGAGGGTTCGGGAGATTATCCATCGAGGAAACGCCCTTCGGAAGGATCGACTGCAAATCACTCTTGTCAAAGACTCGGACTAGGTCCGTCACTTTGCACCCGAGGGCGAGCGCGAGGCGCAGGATGGTTGTGAGGCTCGGCACCTTCTGGCCTCTTTCCATATTGCTGATATAGCCCTCGGTGAGGCCGGTGGCTACCGAGAGTTGCTGCTGTGTCACGCCGTACTTCTGACGCAACTCGCGGAGGCGCTCTCCAAACACCTCGCCTTCTGCTTGGACGTGCGTCATCGGGAAGAAATCCACTTGCTTTTTGTCGTCCGCGAACTTAGACTATAGAACCAGTCAACGAGGCGCTCCAACATGCTCGAACCCGACGTCATCTCCCGCATCCGGCACATCTTCCTACACCCCGCGCCGCATGTCAGCATCATGCAGGCGACGCGGCTCCTCGGGTGGTCGCGGCGGCAGATGTCCGCGGCGATCGAGAGTGGTGAGGTCGAGCTGTGGACGACGCCGCTCGGGAAGTGGGTTCCGCGCGCGGAGATGATGGCGAAGGCGCTGGGGATCTGGCCGATGCACGTCATCGAAGAGGCGCTCGGGGCCGAGGCGGACGGCGTCCTGCCGCGGGCGATCCGGAGTGCGGAGTTGCGCGTCCGTCTCCCGCGGCATCACATCGACATGCTGGAGTATCGGGCGGATCAGCAGCAGACCACTGTCAGCGGCGTGCTGGCGCGGGAGCTGGACGGCATCGCCAGCGCGCACATCGAGGAGCTGTCGGGCGCGCTGCCGGGATTCGCGGAGGCGATGGCTTGGCCGGGTGCGGGTTGCTGAACCCGCTTGTGCACGGCACGAAAGACGGCCGCCGCGCGCGAAGGCGCGCGGAACAATTCAGCCCCGGGCTCTGCCCGGGGGATCGAATCGCGCGAAGTTGAAGGCGGCCGCGTAGGCGGTCGCTACAAAGCCGGGTGTCGATCGGCGACGTTAGATTGTTGCAGCGGCCGCCTTCGCGGCCGCGTATCTGGTGTGATCTGTTTTCCCCGGGCGGAGCCCGGGGCTGAGTTGTACAGCGCGCCTTCGCGCGCAAGTACCAACTCCGAGGATTGGCGGGAGCGCCACCGGCAGCTACTCCGGGTCACATCGAAACTTGGCGGTGCGACACCCACCGTGTCGCGGTGGTACACCCACAGTGTCGCAGTGCGACACCAACCGTGCCGCGGTGCGACACCTACCGTGTCCCAGTGCGACACCCACCGCGTCGCAGTGGTACACCCACCGTGTCCCAGTGGTACACGCACCGCGTCCCAGTGGTACACCCACCGTGTCCCAGCGGTACACCCACCGCGTCCCAGTGGTACACGCACCGTGTCGCAGTGGTACTGACGTTCTCCCCGTTTCCAGGCCGCGGCTAGAGTTGGGACCCGAGGGTGGTTGATTGTAGTGGGTGCTGTGGGAAGGGCGGGAAACGCGAAGCGTTTTCCGTGCTTTCCACAGCACGGCGGTACTGGGTCGGAGTCATGCCACCCAGCGAGCCGTGCTCGCGTACTTCGTTGTAGTAGACCCGCCACGCCTCGATGATCTCTCGAGCGTCGTCCATCGAGGTGAACCAATGCTCGTTGAGACACTCGTCACGGAACCGGCCGTTGAAGCTCTCCACGAAGCAGTTCTGCACAGGCTTTCCGGGCGCGATGAAGCGGATCGTCACCCCGTTCTGCTCGGCCCAGATCTCGAGTGCGCGGCCTATGAACTCTGGACCGTTGTCGCAGACGATCTCGCGTGGCTTCCCCCGGCGCTGCACGATTTGCGTCAGCACCATCACCACGAGCCAGCCAGGGATCGAGCGCGCCACATGGAGCACTAGTGCTTCGCGCGTGCAGTCGTCAACGACGTTGAATGTCCGAAACCGTCGTCCATTGCTCAGCTGATCCGAGGTGAAATCCATCGACCATCGTTCGTTTGGTCTGGTGGGTCGAACCGGTATCAGATCCCGCCGTACGAGCCGCTTGCGCGCACGCTTCCGAACCATCAGCCCTTCCTCCCGATAGATGCGGTAGACCTTCTTGTGGTTCACGATCGTCCCCTGAGTCCGCAGCCGGCGGTACAACCGCTTGTAGCCGTACCGCGGCAACTGACCGGCCAGCTCGCGCAACCGCTCGCGCAGCGCGCCATCCGCGGGGCGGCGCACCCGGTACTGCCACGTTGCTCGTTGCAGTCGCATCAGCCTGCAGGCTCGCCGTTCGCTGACCCCATATCGCTCGATCGCGTATGAGGCCTCGCTCCGACGTGCCGCAGGCGTTACCACTTTTTTGAGTTCACGTCCCGCAGGATCTGGTTATCGAGCATCAGGTCCGCGACCATCCGCTTGAGCCGCGAGTTCTCGCTCTCGAGCTCCCGCAGCCGCTTCGCTTCGTTCACTTCCAGACCACCGTACTTCTGCCGCCAACGGTAGAACGTCGTCTCCGTGATGCCCATCCGGCGCACGATCTCTCTCGCCACACCGCCGGCTTCCGCTTCCTTCAGCGCCTTGATGATCTGCTCTTCGGTGAATCGCTTCCGTTTCATCCGGGTCCTCTCTTTCTCAAGAATTTACCCCGGATCCCAACCTTCACGTTGGCCTAGTTTTCGGGGAGAACGTCAGTACACCCACCGTGTCGCGGCGCGGCATCGAACATTTTTTTCAGCGACCCCTTGACATCCCGTCAAAGCGGACCGAACATATCGGCACTTACCGGAGATTCGAAAGATTCGAAGGTTTGTGCGGCTGTCGGCGGTAGGGACGTTCCGAATGGGACACCAGATCCTTACCGGTGCGGGAGTTAGAGCTTGCTCCTCCTGCCGCGGGCTCCCGAGGTGTACATCTCGGGCTAATCACTAACCGGAAGTGTCGGCGCGTTGCCGCCTCTTCCAGCCGGTGGCCGCCTCGCACTTGTCGACAAGTCGTGGAATGACCTCCGGCCTCAACCGCCCGTTTGGGCAGATAGGGCAGAGTGTTATGTACATCAAGAACCAGACCCTCAATCCCCCGACCGCTCCGACTGTGGATACGCCGCAGCCGCCGGTCAAACTCACGCCGGAAGCGATCATCGATCAGATTCGCGCAGTGCGCTTGCAGGTCGATGACGTGAACGCGCTCGACAAGACGCAACGCAAGCAGTTGAAACAGCGGATGCGCCGCCAGACGGAGCCCGTCGTTCGGGCATCGATCAGTGTGATCGGTTCGTCTGACATGGTGGCGCAGGCCGTCGGCCAGCCGGTCGACGACGTGGTGCAGCTTCAGACTGACATCACGCGTTGGTCCCGCGTTGCGGATGAGCTCCGTACGTTCTTCAAAGGAATCGAAGGAGCGAATCTGGTGCGTCGGGAGCGGCTCGCGTTCATCGCGTCGCAGGCGTATTCGTTCGGGTCGCAGCTCGTGCGAGATCCGGCAAACAAGGACCTGGTACCGCAGGTGGAGGAGATCAAGCAGATGAAGGTCGCCGCGCGCCGTAAGAAGACGCCCGCGAGTCCTCAGCCGCCGTCTCCGACACCCGCCCCCACACCCGTGTCGACCGAATCGAAGGCGTAGAGTTAGGAGGTAAGCGAACCCGGGCGCGCACAGAAGCGCGCCCGGGTTCCTTAACAACCGGTCATGAAAAAACAATACGAATCCGAACGCACAGCGGCGCTCATCGAAGAGGCGATCTCCGTTCTGGAGCGGCTCGAAAACGCACCGGAATCGCCCCTTATGACGTTCCTGCCGACGAAGGTGCGGCGCGTTGCGCGCCGAACCGCCAAGCAATTGCGCAAAGGACAATTGCGGCCGGGGCACCCTAACGTCCACACGCCCGACAAGCTCGCGACGTATCTCGAGGATGCCTCGAAGCGCGATGAGATCGTCGAGCGGGCCGGCCCGGACCTTCTCCGCATCGGCCGCGAGATCCGTCGTGTCGCCGCCGAGGAGGGGCAGGCCGCGATCAACACGTTCAATACGATCTTCAACGAGGCAGCGGGGCAACGGTACCGGCGGCTGATGTTCTTCGTTTCCATCGGAGAGGAGCTCGAACACGGCGGCCGGCGACAGAAGAAGCGCTCGTACGCTGACGTGATCCCCGGCTTGAGAAGAAACCCGAGCACGCAAGCGCTCTGGGAGGCGACCGCGGCAGAGATCCTCACGGAAGTTCCCGCGGGCGAAACGGTCTTCGCGTTTCCGGCCGAGGGCGCCGGTGAGCGGGGACGCGTTCTGATGCGCATCGGCGTTCGCAGTGCCGCGTGGATCGGCAGCTTCGCGCGCGGCAACAAGGGTCCGAGCACCGTTCAACCGATGCCCGGCAACCAGCAGTTGTTCGTCTCCGCCGCGGGCGCCGGCTACATCATCGACGCGTGCTCGCGGAAGCTCGTGGAGCAGCTCGGCGATGACGTCGTCTCGATCGGCCGGAACGAATCCGGCGACGTGTTCATCGTGAACCACGACGACCGGACCTTCGAAGCGTTCGGCCCCGCCGGCCGCCTCTGGAAAACGGACGTCATCAGCAGTGGAGGATTTCGAAACCTGACGCTCGATCAGAACGAGTTCGCCGGCGAAGCGCGGCAGACTTCCGACGCGTGGGTCGCGTTCTCGGTCGACATGGCGACGGGCGCGGTGTCGTTGGGTGGCGGGTAGTTTCGCGGCAGGAGCCACAGGCAGCGCATTTGGAGATCCTTCGCCGTCTACGCCGGCTCAGGATGACGGAGTTGGTTGTACGGCTCGTCGCCACCGCCCGCCCGTCAAGGTATGCCGCAAATGGCGGAGGCGTTTGAGGAGGTCCTTGCAGTGGAGGCGGGTTTGCTCGTCCCAGGAGCCGACCCATTCGATCAGAGGTGAGAGGTCGGGGGCAGGGGTTTCGCTTTCGGCGGAGGCCATCAATCGGAGGAGGAAGTGGCGCGTCTGGTGGTAGGGCGCATGGTGGGCCGAGGGTTCGAAAGACTGCGGGTGGTTCATCCAGCGGCAGAGGAGCGCGTCGAGCTGGCGTGATTGGGGATGGAAGCCGAGTTGCTCGAGCTGCGCGAGATTTCCGAGGACGGTCGTCACGTGCGAACGCGTGACGCCGGGCAGGTTCGCGCTCGCAAAAATCGGCTCCAACACCGGCTCCGATGCGCGCAGTGTCTCGTCGAAGAGGTGCGCGCCGACGTGGGCGGTCAGGGAGGTGAGCCGCCAGATGGCGTCGGGATCGTCCGCAAAGGCGGCGCACCAGTCGAGAATTTTCAGCGTGACGTCGTCGGGGAGGACGCGTTGCCGGACGACGTACTTCAAGACGTACACGGCATCTCGCTCGAGGGTGCGGGCTCTCAGCCATTCGAGAAGTTGTTTGCGAATGAGCGCGAATCGTCCGCCGGCTTGGAGCCACGCGCGGAAAAGGTAGTCGCCGTCGTCCGTCGAGCCGTTGACGGCCAGCCATTCCGCCAGCGGCTTTTCGATCGAACGCGTGTCCCTGCTGGCGTTCAGCCACGCGCGATAGACGAACGACGCCTCGGGGAGCAGCCGGTTGTCCTCGTGGCCCAGCCAATCCTGAGTTGCCTGACGCGCTTCTGCGGGTTTGAGGTCGCCGGCGACGAGGTGCGCATTCAACTCGGCAGACGTGAAGCGCGGAACGTCCATTAGGGTGCATTCTAGGGGCGAACATGACGAAGAAATATCCATCGGAGCGGGCGGCGGCGCTCATCCTCGAGGGAATCGACATCCTGGAGCGCGCCGAAGGCGCAGCCGACAGCGTCGACATGAAGCGATTCACGTTCGATCTCGTCGGCGTGATGAAGGACGAAGGCGCCGCGGTCGCGATGACGTTCGACGCGATCTACCGGGAGACCGAAGCCGAGGCGAAGGTGCAGGGACCGGGCAGCGAGGCGGCAAAGCGGCTTCCACTGATCCAGGCGCTCATCGCGGGGGCGTCGAAGACGGGATCTCGGAGCCGGCGGCAGAAGAGCGCACAACCGGCACAGGCCAAACCGCCGCAACTCCTCTACGAGCTCACTGCGATCAAGATCCTCGATACGCCTCCGCCGAAGGAAGCGGTCATCGCGATTCCGGCTGAAGACAGCGGGCGCGAGCGCCTTCTCATGCGCATCGGTCGTCGGCAATTCGCGTGGGTCGGAAGCTTCGAGCGAGGCGTCAATGAAACCAGCACGGTCGACCTGATGCCGGATGGGCACCTCCTCGTCTCCGCATGCGGCGCCGGTTACATCGTCGACCGGACGTCCCACGCGCTGATCGAAAAGATCGGCGACGCCGTGACGCCCGTCGGCCGTGACGACTCCGGCTCGCTCTTCATCGTCAATCACGGCGACAAAATCCTCGAATGTTTCGGCCCCCGCGGCCACCTCTGGAAAACCGCCCCCCTCGGCACCGGCGGATTCCGCGGCCTCACCATCACCGCCGACGAGCTCCGCGGCGAAGCGCGGCAGGCGTCGGAGCCGGAGTGGGCACGGTTCGCGGTGAAGCTGGCGACGGGCGCGGTATCGCGGCGGCCCTGACGGCCTCTGTGTGGCGCCGGCGCCCTCGCCGGCGCAGTTGAATATTGATGCGCCGCGAAGCGGCGCGACCATGCTTTATCGCGCCGGCGGGGGCGCCGGCGCCACACAGAACCAGCGCTAGGACGAACGGGGGTGGGCTTTGAAGAATCGCCACATCTCCGCGGTGGTGTTGATGGTGCGGGGGTCGTGGCCGACGAACCACTCGGGCAGGGGGCGGCCGCCGAACCATTGGTGGCCGCCGCCTTCGACGGTGAAGAAGACGACGTCGGCGGCGCAGGGGGCGTACACGGTGCGGACGACGTCTCGCGCGACGCGCGACGCGACCGGATTCGGCGCGCAGCGATTTCGCGCGGCCCACTTCGCGACCCACTTCGGAATGCTCGGGAACGGATGGCCCGGCGGGACGATCGGCGACTCGCCACCGTGGTACGGCGCGAAGCGGTCGTCGGTGCCGTGGATCGCGATCATCGGGATCGGGCTCGTGTCGCGGCACCAGCGCCACGGCACCGGCTGCGCGGCGCCGGCCATTCCGACCGCGGCGAGGCGATCGGAGATCGTGCAGGAGAGGGCGAACGTCATCCCTCCCCCATTCGAGAATCCGTTCGCATAGACCCGCGTCCGGTCGATGTTGTAGTCGCGCTCGAGGCGGTCGATGAGCTGGTCGATGTAGCCGGCGTCGCGCGAGCGCCAGATCCGCGGTCCCGCCATGTCGGCGGCGGACGGATAAACGACGATGAAGCCTTCGCGATCGGCGAGGTCGTTCCAGCGCGTCATCCGCATCTGCTGCGCCGGCCAGCCGCCCGCGCCGTGCATGCTGATGACGAGCGGTACGGCGCGCGCGCGGTCGTAGCTGGGCGGCACGTGGACGAGGTATTTACGCTCCTCGCCGGCGACGACGATCGAGCCGTTGTTGCGGTTGCGGATGAAGAACGCGGCGCCGAGGATCGCCGCGATCAGGAGCGGGAGCAGGAGGAGCGTGACGATCAGCCGCATCGGTTCCACATTCCAATCGCGGCGAGACGAACGAGCGGCACTTCCAGGATCGAGAGAAAGAGAAGGAATCCGCTGCTGAGGAGCAATCCCGGAACCGACCAATTCAGGATGGCGAAGAGCGCGAACACCACGACGTTCCAGCCGATGACGCCGATCAGCAGTTGATTGGGCGTGCGGAGGCGGCTGATCACGAAGATCGCCGCGATGACCTTCACGACCGCGGCGGCCGCAACGACCATCGGAATCGCGTTCCAGGCGACCGAGAAGCGGTGCGCGTCGGTCACGATCCAGCCGAACCCCAGTCCGAGCATCGTGATGGCGCACAGCGTCGCGAAGACGCTTCCCTTCACGAGCCACGGCCGGCCGCTCATCCCGATGCAGAGGCTCTGGACGAGTTGCTTCCATGTCGACGCGATCAGTCCGAGGAAGGCAAGGAGCAGGAGGACGATCGCGCGCGGCGCACCGAAGACGTCGATCAGAAGGTCGACCGGCGCCATCGCGATGTGCATCGTGCCGGAGAAGTGCAGCGCGAGCGGCGTCGCGATGAGCACCATCTGCCATGCGACGGCGGTGCTCGCGGCGGCGGCTTTCAGTTTCGCGGCGATGAGCGAGCCTCCGCTCACCGGGCGCCGCGCGATGAACGGCGTCATCGCCGCCGACGCCGCGGGGGCGACGAACGCCGCCATAAACGGCGGCGTGAGGAGGATGCCGCCCAGCATCTCGTACACGAGCGGCGGCACCTCGGCGTAGATCCAGAGCATCGCCAGCTCGAACGGCAGGAGGACGGCGACGAGCGCCGGGAGCGTGCGGCCGTACATCCGCCATTCGAACCAGAACTGGGCGCGGGCGGGGGAACGGAAGTCCTCGGTCCTCGGTCCTCGGTCCTCGGATCTGAGGACTGAGGACTGAGGACCGAGGACTGAAGAGGCCCCTCCCCTGCGTGCCCGCCCGACCGCGTAGCGTGCGACGAAAAACGCTAGCGGCAAATTCGGCGCGAGGATCCCCAGCATCATCCATTCGTGCGCGCGGTAATGCAGCGCGACGAGCACGATCGCGTCGATCGACGCGAGCCAGAGAATGGTGAGGATCACGCGCATGCCGGGCAGCGGGTACGGCATCCACGTCAGCGCCTGCGTCCACGCGAGCAGCGACGCCGCGAGCAGCGCCGGCCACACCGTCGGCACCTCGGCGCCTTTCGGCCAGAGCGCGAGCACGCGCGTCGCGAGCCACAGCAGCGCCATCACGATCGTGCCGAAGAGCATCGGCCAGCCGGCGAGCGCGGTGTCGCTCACCGGCAACGTGAACATGCGCGGCGGAAAGATCGACTGCCGCCCGGCGAGGTCGCCGCCGTGGCCGTAGCTGAAGACGGCGAGGAAGTAGATGAAGGTGGCGGTCAGCGGGACGACGACGAAGAACGCGAAGGTGTCGACGCTGTGGTACTCCGGTGCGGCTGAGAGCCGCACCCTACACACGGCGAGCACCACGAGGTAAGCGGCGATCGCGATCAGGCCCCAGCGATGCCTGGTCCGGAACTCCCACGCGATCGCTGCCGCGGGCGTGCTCATTTACGCCGCTCCGACGCGGGCGACGAAGATCTCGTCGAGCGACGGCAGGTGCTCGCCGGAGCGGTGCGCTTCCTTGATCTCGCCGAGTGGGGCGCTGACGACGATCCTCCCCTGCCGGATCATCGTGACGTGATCGGCGACCTGTTCGACTTCGTCCAGCAGGTGCGACGAGAAGAGGACGGTGCGCCCTTCGTCGGCAATCGTTCGAATGACGGCGGCGAGGATATCGCGCCGCACGATCGGGTCGAGTCCCGACGACGGCTCGTCGAGCAGCAGGAGCTCCGGCCGGTACGCGAGCGCGATGACGAGTCCCGCGCGCGCTTTCTGTCCTTTCGAGAGAGTCTTGATCTTCGCCGCGTTGTCGAGGCCGAACGTCGTGCGCAGCTCCTCGGCGTATGCGTCGTCCCATCCCGGATAGAACGCCTTCGAGTAGCGGATCAGGTCATCGACGCGCATCCATCCGGGCAGGTCGTTCTCTTCGCTCAGATAGCCGATGCGGGAGAGCACGCCTTGCGGGTCGCTCACCGGGTCTCTGCCGAACACGCGCACCGTACCGCTCTCCGCGCGCAGCAGGCCGAGGATGTGTTTGATGAGCGTCGTCTTCCCGGCGCCGTTCGCGCCGACCAGGCCGTAGACGCCGCCGCGCTCAATCGTGAGCGTGACCGAGTCGAGCGCGGTCTTCGCACCAAAGCGGCGCGTCAGTCCGGATACGGAGATGACGGGGTCAGGCATTGGGGTGGGGGTATTGTAGGACTCCCCACGTGTGGCGCGGGCTTTCTTGCCCGCGCTCCGTTGCACGCGGGACGCAGGCTAGAAAGCCTGCGCCACACGAGGGCGGCGCGCGCGGTTACAGCCTTCTCAGCACTGCTTCGCCGGCGGCTTTGGTGCCGAGGGGGCCGCCGAGGTCGTTGGTGGTTTCGCCGGCGTCGATGGCGGCGACGACGGCGCGCTCGATCTGGTCGGCGGCGTCGGTGTGGCCGAGGTATTCGAGCATCATCCCGGCTGTGAGGATGGCGCCGATCGGGTTGGCGACGTCTTTTCCGGCGTACTTCGGGGCGCTGCCGTGGATCGGCTCGAAGAGGGAAACCTTGCCGGGGTTGATGTTGCCCGATGCGGCCATGCCGAGGCCGCCCTGGAGCGCGGCGCCGAGGTCGGTGACGATGTCGCCGAACATGTTGTTCGTGACGATGACGCTGAACATCTCGGGCGCGCGGACCATCTGCATCGTCAGCGCGTCGACGAACATGTGGAAGTGCTCGATGTCGGGGTACTCCGCCGCGACCTCGTGGAAGGTCCGGAGCCACAAGTCGCCGCCGAAGCGCATGATGTTGTTCTTGTCCGACATGCAGACCGACTTGCGGCCGGTCTTTTTTGCGTATTCGAACGCGTAGCGGATGATCCGCTCGACGCCTTTGCGCGTCGAGACGTCCTCCTGCACCGCGATCTCCTCGCTCGTCCCCTTCTTGAAGATCCCGCCCATGCCGACGTACGCCCCCTCCGTGTTCTCGCGGAAGATGACGAGGTCAATATGTTGACGACTCTTGTCCTTCAGCGGCGAGAGGCGGTCGTTGAGGAGCTTCACGGGGCGGTAGTTGACGTAGAGGTCGAGCTGGAATCGCATGCCGAGGAGGATGTCGGCGGCGTGCTTCATGTCGGGGACGCGCGGATCGCCGAACGCGCCGAGGTAGACCGCGGCGTAGTTGTTGCGAATGTCGTCCATCGCGCCCGGCGGCATGGAGATGCCGGTGCGGAGGTACTCGTCGGCGTTCCACCCGAAGTGGACGGATTGGAGCCCAAGCTTGTGTCCGTCATTGACGGCCTCGAGCACTCTCATGCCGGCGGCGATGACCTCGGGGCCGATGCCGTCGCCGGGGATCACAGCGATCTTGCGTTCCATAAGCGGGGCGGATTATACGGGGACGTTCTTATCGCCACTTCCGTATCTACCCCAGGACCATGACCCAACGATTCCTGATCCTCTCTCTTCTTCTCCTCGTTTCCTCCTCCGCCTTTGCCCAAAGCTACGATGTCGCGACCACGATCCTGGCCGACCCGACCGGTGACGCCAACCGCACCTTCTCGTGGAGCATCGATGTCATCAACAACGGTCCCGGCGACGCGCGAAACGTCGCCGTCACGGGGTCGACCGACCCGTCGTTCCACACATTCTGTTCTCCCCAGACCATCCCCATCATCTATGGGGACGGGCACGCCGTGGTGCAATGCACGACGTCAGGGTTCAGCACCACGGGCGACGTCGTGCTCCACGCGCACGCCGCCACGCCGGATGATTTGAACCCGGGCGACAACGACTCCACGCGCACGGTCCATATCATCGCGGGCGGCGCAGACCTCGGACTCACGGTGTTCGCGCCGAGAATCGATCCCGGGTTGCCGTTCGAAATCGTCGGCAACCTCTACAACAGCGGAAAGATCACCGCGACGGGTGTGACGACGACGCTGTCGCTCCCGCCGCTCGTGCGCATCGTAAAGCTCCCCGACTACTGCCAGCAGGCCGGCCAGACCATCACCTGCTCGGAACCCGACATCCCGGCGTATTCCTACGGGACGGCCTTCAAAATCACGCTGGTGGCCGACGACGCTTTGAACGGAAAGACGATCCTCATCCCGACCGGCGTCCACACGACGGCGCTCGAAGGAAACATCAGCGACAACCATCCCGTCATCAACGCGCAGATCTTCCATGAGTTCTACGTGACGGAGGCGACCGGCGAGGCGCTCGCCACCGCCATGCATCAGGCGAACGTCGCCTGCATCGACGAGTACCCGTGCAAGATCGGGTTCCGCCTCAGCAACCCGCCGGCGGAGGGGTACTTCACGATCCAACCGACCAGGGCGCTTCCGAAGATCGTCGTGTCTTCTCTGTCGATCGACGGCAGCACGCAGACGCGACTCACCGGCGACACGAACCCGAACGGGCCCGAGATCTTCATCGACGGCAGCGCGATCGACGGAGACGGAATCGTCTTCGACGCACCGTGCACGCTGGAGGTGGGCTCGCTCGCCATCGGCCACTTCGGGCAGGCGGCGATTTCGATCCTCGGTTCGTACAACAAGTCTTGCCATACGGGCGGGCCGTTGGTGCACGACAACTATCTCGGCATCGATCCGACCGGATTGCAGGCACTGCCGAACGGCCGCGGCGTCGTGGCGAACGACATCGAGTTTCTCTCGATCAAGAACAACATCATCAGCGGCAACGTGCGGAGCGGCATCTGGATGGGAAGGACGCCGTACGCGTCCATCAGCAACAACATCATCGGGCTCGATCGCCGGCTCCAGCCGTTGGGGAACGGCGCGAGCGGGATCTACGCCGGCCCACTGGCGTCCGATCACGACATCCGCGGAAATTACATCGCGTTCAACCACGACTTCGGCGTTGCGGTGGACCGCAATGCGCTTGGGATCTACGTCGGTCCGAATTCGATCTTCGCGAACTGGCAGCTCGGCATCGACGTCGGACTCGACGGTCCGACGCCGGACCGCGACGTGCCGGCGCCGACGGTGCTCTCGGCCCAATACGACGCCGCGACGAATACGACTCTGCTCACCATCGCGTCGGGCGAGCCGCTGATCATCTCCCTCCCGACGCTCGACATTTACGCCAGCGACGCTCCGCACACGAGCGGCTACGGTGACGGGCAGTACTATCTCGGCACCGTCCGTTTCGACTCCCGGAATGGCAACATCCGTTTTGCCGCGCTCGGCGATTGGCGCGGAAAGTGGGTCTCGGCTACCGTGACACGCAACCAGTATTGGGGCTTCCTCAGGACGGAACCGGCAGCGCCGGACAGTCCGTATCTCACAACCCGCTCGACGACCTCGGAGTTCAGCCGGGCGATGAAGGTGGAGTAGCGAGTGAAACGACGTTTCTTCTTTCTCTCGCCCCTCATTCTTCTCATAGCCACCGCGGCGTTCGCGCAAAACGCCGACATCGGTGTGACGATCACGACGGTGACGTCTCCCACGGTCGACGCGAATCGATTCTTCGCCTGGAATGTCAATGTGATCAACGCCGGGCCTGACGTCGCCCGCAATGTGACGATCACAGCGTCCACCGTACCGGCGCTCGCGACCTCTTGCAGTCCGGCCACGGTGGATGCCATCGCTCCGGCCTCGCAGGCCACTTTCCAATGCGTCACGAACCCCAACGGGACACCGGGGTTCATCGAGCTTCACGCACACGCGAGCTCCTCGACGAACGACCCGTTTCCGGGGAGCAACGATGGGTCGAGCAGCGTCCACTCCATCGCGGGCCCGGACCTCTACATGATCGTCGGCACCCCCACGATCGATCCGGGCCTGCCGTTCGAGGTCGGCCTCTACTACTTCAACGGTTCGATCGACGTTCCGGCCACGAACGTGACCGCGACCGTCACGCTTCCGCCGCAGGTCCATGTGGTGAAGCTTCCGGAACAGTGCACGCAATCGGGGCAGGTCGTCACATGCGCGGCCGGCACGGTCCCACCCAACAAGTTGAGTTTCTTGAATCCCGACATGACGTTCACCGCGGTCGCGGACGACTCGACGAACGGCCAGATCGTGCACATCACCGGCGACATCCGCACGACGGACCCGGAGGGGAACCCCGGCAACAATCACTACGACGACGCGGCGAACGTCTTCCGCACGTTCTTCGTCACCGACACCACGCCCGGCGCGCTCGGCGCCGCAATCGACCAGGCGAACCTGAACTGCACTGACCAATACCCGTGCAAGGTCGCGTTCCGCCTCGGGACGCCGCCGGCGAGCGGCTACTTCACGCTGAAGCCGGTCACCGCGCTACCGAAGATCACCGGCAAGAATATCTCGATCGACGGGACCACGCAGACACGACTCACCGGCGACACAAACCCGAACGGTCCGGAAGTCTTCCTCGACGGCAGAGACAGCACGTGGGAAGACGCGCTGGCGGTCGACCAGCCGTGCCAGTTCGAGATCGCGGGGCTGGCGATCGGCAACTTCAAGAACGCGGCGGTAACCGTGAGCGGAGAGCTGCCGGACGACAACCGGCTTCCGTGTAACTCGGTCGTGTTTCTCCCGCGGACGGTGCACGACAATTATCTCGGCGTCGATCCGACCGGCACGCGACCCGCGCCGAACGGCCGCGGCGTCGTCATGAACGATCAGCTCTTTCAGAACGTCGCTACCAAGGTCACGAACAACGTCATCAGCGCGAACCACCGCAGCGGCATCTGGATCGGACGTGTGTTCGGCGGGAGCATTTCCGGAAACCGGATCGGGCTCGATATCCACAACCAGCCGCTGGGCAACGGCGCGAGCGGGATCTACGCAAGCCCGAACGCATTTGACGTTGACATCCGCGGCAACTACGTCGCGTTCAATAACGACTTCGGGATCGCGATCGACCGCAGAGCCTTCGGAATCGACATCGGGCCGAACTCGATCTTCGCAAACGCGCAACTCGGCATCGACATCGGCCTCGACGGACCAACGCCCGACCGCGACATCCCGGCGCCGGTGGTCCTCTCCGCGCAATACGATCCCGCGACGAACACGACCGTGCTCACGATCTCGTCGCACGAGCCGCCGAGCACCATCCTGCCGACGCTGACGATGTACGCGAGCGATGCTCCCCACCGGAGCGGCTACGGCGACGGGCAGTACTACCTCGGATCGCTCCGCTTCAACACGGCGACAGACGGCAACCCCATCCGGTTCGCCGCTATCGGAGACTGGCGCGGGAAGTGGGTCGCAGCCACCGTCACACGCAACGACTTCTTCGGCTTTCTCAGAGTCAATACCGTCCAGCCGAACGCCGAATACCCCGACACGCATTCGACGACGTCGGAGTTCAGCCGGGCGGTGGAGGTGCAATAGCGAAATGATGCGACGACTCTTCTTTCTCTCTCTTCTCGTCGTTTCCTCCGTCGCCTTTGCGCAGAGCGATGACGGCCCTGACCTCGCAATCCTCGTCGGCGTGCCGACGATCGACCCCGGCATTCCGTTCCCGATCAATCTCAAATACTTCAACAGTTCGCGTGACCACGCCGCGTCGAATGTGACGGCGACCGTCACGCTGCCGCCTCAGATCCACGTCGCGAAGCTTCCGGACAACTGCACGCAGTCGGCGCAGGTCGTCACCTGCGCCGCCGGCACCGTTCCCGCGAACCAGCTGGACTTCGCAACGCCCGACACCACGTTCACGGCGGTCACCGACGACTCGACGAACGGCCAGATCCTCCACATCGTGGGCGACATCAGGACGACCGACCCCGAGGCAAACGTCGGGAACAACCACCAGGACTTCCAGGAACACGTCTTCCGCACGTTTTTCGTCACCGACACCGCGCCCGGCGCGCTCAGCGCCGCGATCGATCAGGCCAACCTGAACTGCACCGACCAGTATCCCTGCAAGGTGGCGTTCCGCCTCGGCACGCCGCCGGCGAGCGGCTATTTCACGTTCCGGCCGGTCGCCGCGCTGCCGAAGATCACCGTAATGAACATCTCGATCGACGGCACGACGCAGACACGGCTCACCGGCGACACGAACCCGAACGGGCCGGAGATCTTCATCGACGGCAGCGACAGCACGGCGGAAGACGGAATCGTCGTCGATCCGCCGTGTGCCGCGGAGGTCGCTGGTCTCGCAATCGGCAATTTCTCGAACGCGGCGGTGACGATGACCGCCGGGCGCGGCGACGACTTCCATGTCGACTGCACGTTCGCCTTCCAGCGGACGGTTCGCGACAACTACCTCGGCGTCGGTCCGAGCGGGACGCAACCGGCGCCGAACGGCCGTGGCCTCGTCTTGAACCTCGGCACGACCGTGACGGACAACGTCATCAGCGCAAACCGTCGCAGCGGCATCTGGGTCGGGCCCAGTATCCGCGACTTCATCTCGGGGAACCGGATCGGCCTCGATATCCACAATGAGCCGCTCGGCAACGGCGCGAGCGGGATCTACTTCGGCCCGAACGTGTTTGACGTCGACGTTCACGGCAACTACATCGCGTTCAATCACGACTTCGGGATCGCCGTCGACCGGAATGCGAGGGAGATCGGCATCGGCCCGAACTCGATCTTCGCGAATTGGCAGCTCGGGATCGACCTCGGACTCGACGGTCCGACGCCCGACCGCGACGTGCCGGCGCCGGTCGTCCTTTCGGCGCAGTACGACCCGGCGACGAACACGACGCTGCTCACGATCTCTTCGCGCGAGCCTCCCAGCCACGTCCTCACAGGCATCCTCCCGACCCTGACGATGTACGCGAGCGACGCGCCGCACCCGAGCGGATACGGCGACGGCCAGTACTACCTCGGCTCGATCTCATTCGACTCGACGAAGGGCAACATCGTTTTCGCGGCGAGCGGCGACTGGCGCGGGAAGTGGGTCTCCGCAACCGTGACGCGCAACGAATTCAACGACGCAACCTACCCGCGCCTGCCCGCCTCGACCTCGGAGTTCGGCAGGGCGACAAAAGTGGAGTGACCATGAAACGGTATTGGATTGCAGGGCTCATTCTTTGCGCCGTTGCGTTCAGCGGACAGGCGATCGGGTTCAAGGCGCCGCTCATCGTGCCGGGAGTCCCGTTCAAGATCGAGCCGCTCGGTTACACGGTCGATCCGGTGAACACGCAGGTGACGGCCGTGCTGTTCAGCGATCACGTCCGATTCACCGGCCTGCCGGACGGCTGTACGGTGTCGGGCTCGGGTGCGACGTGCCCCGGCGTGAAGGACCTCGCGTTCACCGCGGTCGCCGACGACACGCTGAACGGCGGCAGCGTCCGGATCATGGTTTACAGCCTGCTGAACGGAGTCCCGGAGGGTGAGGCCGCAATCAACCCGGTGAACGTCTATCTCACGTTCTTCGTGACGGATACTGGCGACTCGCTCGGCGGCGCCATCGACCTCGCGAACCACAACTGCCACAGCGACCGGGCGTGTATGGTCGCGTTCCGGCTCGGGACGCCGCCCGAGAGCGGGTACTTCACCATCAAACCGAAGCACGCGCTGCCGAAGATCACCGCGGAGACTGTATCGATCGACGGGAGGACGCAGACGGGCCTGACCGGCGACACGAACCCGGACGGCCCCGAGGTGTTCATCGACGGAACCGACAGCGCGTCGGAGGACGGCCTCGTCGTCAGTGCGCCGTGCGCGGTGGACATCGCCGGCCTCGCGATCGGCAACTTCAGGAATGCCGCGGTCACGATGAACGGAGACGACCACCCGAACCCCATCGTCTGCGATCAACTCCCCGCCGACTACACCCGATCGGT
>DASYSN010000028.1:0-8554 GCA_036003305.1 Thermoanaerobaculia bacterium | reverse complement strand
GCTGGATTCGCGTTCTGCATTCCTGCTGGACGAACAGAACCGCCTACGACGAAACCGTCTACCTGGCCGCACTTGAACGCCGTAACTCACCGCTTTGCAAACGACTAGCGGCTTGACTTCCGACCTCAGATGGCTGAGCCGGCGTAGCGCGGCGAAGGACCCGTTGCTGAAACGAGAAGCGCGTCGTTTCAGCAACGGATCCTTCGCTGCGCTACGCCAGCTCAGGATGACAGCGGGATCATTCGACGGTCACACTCTTCGCGAGGTTCCGTGGCTGGTCGACGTCACAACCCCGCCGCAGCGCGATCGAATAGGCGAGGAGTTGCGTGGGGACGACAGTCAGGATCGGTTGTAACGCTTCGATCGTCGCCGGCACCTCGATCACCTCGTCGGCGAGATTCTTCATCATCTCGTCGCCTTCGTCGCAGATGACGATCAGCTTCCCGTCGCGCGCCTTCACTTCCTGCAGATTGGAGACGACCTTGTCGTAGACCGCGTTGCGTGTGGCGATTGCCACGACCGGCATGTTCTCGTCGATCAACGCGATCGGCCCGTGTTTCATCTCGCCCGCCGGGTACCCCTCGGCGTGGATGTACGAGATCTCCTTCAGCTTCAGCGCGCCTTCCAGCGCGATCGGGTAATTCACGCCGCGGCCGAGGAAGAGGAAGTCCTGCGAGTTTTGATACTTGTGCGCGAGCTTCTCGATCCGCTTCTCCTGCTTCGCCAGGATGTCCTCGATCTTGTGCGGGATCATGCGCATCTCGTGCATCGCTTTGCGCCGCTCGCCGGCGTCCTCGCCGCGGAGCTGCCGGACGTACAGCGAGAGGAGATAGAACGCCGTGAGCTGCGTCGTGAACGCCTTCGTCGATGCCACGCCGATCTCCGGCCCCGCGTTCGTGTAGATCACGCCTTCCGACATCCGCGTCGCGGCGGCGCCGATCACGTTGCAGATCGTGATCAGCTTCGCTCCCTTTTTCTTCGCTTCCTGCATGCCGGCGATCGTGTCGGCCGTCTCGCCCGACTGCGTCACGCCGATGACGAGCGTCTTCTCGTCGACGATCGGATTGCGGTAGCGGTACTCCGAGCCGTAATCGACCTCGATCGGGATTCGCGCCGCCTCTTCGAGGAGGAACTTCCCGACCAGTCCCGCGTGCCACGAAGTGCCGCAGGCGATGATGTGCACCCGCTCGAACCTCGCCCACTCCTCGGCCGACAGCTCGAGATCGTTGAAGAAGACCTCGCCAGACTCCTCGAACATCCGGCCGGTGAACGTGTCGCGGACGGCGCGCGGCTGCTCGTGGATCTCCTTGAGCATGTAGTGCCGGTAGCCTTCCTTCTCCGCCGCGACGGCATCCCACAGGATCTTTTTCGGCGGACGGTCGACCTTCTTGTCGTCATGGTCGAACACCTGGGCGCTCGTCTGGTCGACGACCGCGTACTCGCCGTCTTCGAGATAGATGATGTTGCGCGTGTAGCCGAGGAGCGGCGCGACGTCGGACGCGACGATGTTCTCGTTCTCGCCGAGGCCGATGACCAGCGGTGGGCCGTGCTTCGCGGCGACGATCGTCCCCGGCTCGGTGCCGTCGATCATCACGAGCGCGTAGTGGCCCTCGATCTCCTTGAGCGTCTTCTTGACGGCGTCGACGAACTTCGCGCCGCCCTTCATGTTCTCTTCGATGAGGTGCGCCACGACCTCCGTGTCCGTCTCGGTCTTGAACTCGTGGCCGAGGGACTGGAGGTGCTGCTTGATCGGGAGGAAGTTCTCGATGATCCCGTTGTGGATGACCACCACCTGGCCGGTGCAGTCGCGGTGCGGGTGCGCGTTGTTCTCGTTCGGTTTCCCGTGCGTGGCCCAGCGCGTGTGGCCCATTCCGAACGAGCCTTTCAGGTTGTGTTCGGGGAGTTTCGCCTCGAGATTGCTCAGCTTTCCCTCGGCGCGGACGACTTCCACGCCGTTCCCGTTGACCACCGCGATGCCCGCGCTGTCATAGCCGCGGTACTCGAGTTTCTTCAGTCCGCCGATGAGGACCGGAACGACGTCGCGGTTCCCGACATATCCAATGATTCCGCACATGATCTTTTGTCCCTTAGAATTCGCGGCGCGTGAAACGGTTCTGCGCGCTTCTCCTTCTCGCCGCCCTCGCCTGTGGAAAACGCGGCGATCCGCGGCCGCCCGTCCCCATCATTCCGAAGGCGACGAGCGATCTGGTTGTAACACAGCGGGGATCGAAAGTGATCCTCACCTGGAGCTACCCGTCGCTCACCACGGCGGGCAAGAACCTGACGGACGTACGCCGCGTCGTCGTTTATCGCGCGTCTGAAGAATTCCCCGTTGCACCTGCCGGCAGTATCGACACCTCGGTGCCGCAGCCGATCAATCCCTTCGCAAAAATCCCGCCGCTCACGCCGGCGCAGTTCCTGAAGCAGCGGACGCGCATCGACGCCATCGACGCTTCCAGCCTCCCGTCCGTCACGAACGGCGCCAGGCTCGTCTACGAGGACACACCGCAGATCCACACCAGCGACGGCCGTCCGATCCGGCAGACGTACGCGGTTTCCACCGAGACGAGCTCGGCACGAAGCGATGTTTCGAACCTCGCGGCCATCGTTCCAGTCGACGTCCCCTCGCCACCGTATGACGTGAAGGCCGACGCGAAGGCGGAAGGCATCGTCCTCTCGTGGCAGAAACCGTCGGACGCGAAGCCGGACCTCCCGGGCTACAACGTCTATCGCCGCGGCGAAAAGGAGAGCCAAGACGTCCTCGCGGCTCCGATCAACACCGCTCCCGTTAGCGCGACGACGTACACCGACACCCCGGCATACGGGACGTTCACCTATGTCGTGCGCGCCATCGCGTCGACCGGCACGCCGCGCATCGAGAGCGAGCCGTCGTCCGCCGTCACCGCGACGTTCAAGGACCTCGCGTCGCCTCCTCCGCCCGCGAGCATCAACGTGCTTGTCGAGACTCATGCGGTGCGGCTCGTCTGGGATGCGGTCACCGCGCCCGATCTCTTCGGCTACAACATCTATCGTTACCAGGGTGCCGCGCGTCTGAAGTTAAAACTGATACCGAATCCTTCGACGGCTCCGTTCTTCTCCGACATCTCCATCGAGCCGGGGATCGAATATGTCTATGGGGTCAGCAGCGTCGACAAGAACGGCAATGAAAGTGCGGAGACGATGAGCGAACCGGTCCTGGTACCGAGGACGCCCTGACGCCGAGTCAGCGAACTCGTCGGAGCTCGAGGCCCCGCTCACCGCTCCAGCGAAACAGGACGTCGTCGAGTCGCGTGACCTGTCCGCCGCCGTCGATGATTTCGACCTGGATGTCGCGAGTCCTGCCGGCGTAGGAGACGAACGGAATGGCCGCCGTGAACTGTGGTCGAGTCGTCGCTGGGTACCAGGGCAAGTGCCGCACAAGCGACGCGGACTCTGAGAGGGTTGCGGGAACGCGAACTCGCCCGTCGTCGAGCAGAAGGTTCACTGCTGTGATGCCACGCGGCGAAAAAGCCCAACCCCAGACCGTCAGCGTCCCGCGGATGTCCTGACCGGGACTCGGCACGCCGAGCTGTCCAAACGTGGAGACGTTGTACGTGAAGCCATCCTCGTTCAGAAAATACTGAAGGGTCATCGACGGAGTCCTGCCGGACGGGTCGGACTGTTCCGGCGCACGCCACTCCGCTGCGTGAGGGCAATTCCGGGTGACCGCGAAAACGTAATCTCCGAAGAGCTTGTGATCGAAGCGCCGAACGAACGTCAGGCGACCGCGGCCGAGCTCCGCCGCAAGCCATTTCCGCACTGCCGGGCGCCGTTCATAGAGGTCGTCCACGTGGACCACGACGAGCGAGCATCCGATTCGTTCGAGCGTGTCGACAAACTCCGGTCGAATCGGGTCCTCGTGAGCCAGCGCGGTCATCGTCGCGTACCGGGCGGGCACGAAGCTCGAGACGCCGTTTACCAGCGGATGGCGGTGAATCGTCTGCGCCAGGAGGTACTCGTAGTCGCTGATTCGCTCGCCGATCGGAAGCTCGGTGATTCCTCCCGTGAACGGAGTCCGCGACAGCCACTGATAAACGGGCGGAAGGGGATCGGGGGCGATCGTCCACTCGATCGGAGCAGCGCGGCATTCCAGCAGGATCGCGAGCGCGACAGCGCCAGCGGTCGCGATCCTTCGGACTTTCTGTGGACTCCGCAGCAGCGGGAGCATTCCTGCCGCGGCGATGGCTGCGAGGCCGGTATACGCGATCATCGACCAGCGCAGCGGCACGCGAATCCCGCGAAAGAGAGGAACCAATCGGAACAGCGCCTCGTGGAAAAAGGAGTGGATCCCGAACGAGCCGAGAATGCCGATCGCCACCCACAGGACCGCACACCAGAAAGCGATCGGGAAACGCGAGCCGGCGGCGCCGGTTGTCGGAAAGTCCTCCCGCCTGGCTATCAGAAGAGAGGTGGCAGCCAATGCGAGTACCACGAGACCGGGGAAGAGCGGATGTTCGGGTTCATATGCCTCATCAGGCACGAGATCGCCATAGAGCTGGTTCTCGCGCGGTGGCATGAACCAGTCCGACCAACGCGCGGAGTACGGCTTCAGGTCAGCCCAACTCCGCTCCATCCCATATTCGCGCGCGACTGTCCGATAGGGGAGGAGCCACGGAGCGAGCAGGATCAGCGCGAGTATCGTGGCCGTTCCGAGGGGTAACCACCAACGGAGATCGAGGAACCGCTTCGCGGCGGCGGCCAGAAGAATGGCGGTCAACGCGATCGCCACCGAGCCGAATGCGAGCCAGTGAAGACAAGTGAGGCCGTTGAAAAAGAAGACGGCGCCGAATGTCAGGGCCCGCGTCCACGACGGCCGTTTTGCATACCAGATCAACGACGCCAGCAGCAGAGGAAGCCAGCCGGACCAGACGTACGAGATGTGCGTGAGATGGTGAAAACGGTAGGGAACGAACGCGTAAAAGAGGCCGCCGATCACGCCGGCCGCCGTCGAGCCCGTGATCATGCGGCCGAGCAGGCAGCCGGCGTAGCCACAGAAGGCGAAGCCGAGAATCATGCCGATGCTGTGGAGCGCGATCGCTGAAAAACCGAGGAGCCGGAATGGAGCGACGACAAGCGCGATCCCGAAGAGATGCTCGGTGAAAGCGAGCGCATGGTCGGACGGGAAGAACACCGGCAGATCGAAGAGTGACAGCGGATGATGCCCGAGGGCGTAGAGATCCCAATCGAGGATCGACGCACTCACATAGGGGTCCGTCGGATCGTGAACCGCGGTGGAAAGATGCAGGACCAGCGGCCACGTCATCAGCACAGCGGTGGCGAGGAAGAACACTGCGACCGCGAGCTCCCGCGCGCGCCCAGACGCGGTCTTATTCTGCATCGCCGAGTTGCTCCCGAAACCGTTCGGGATCGTCTGTAGGCGCGAGACAGACGAAGTTCTCGCAGACGTACGCCGTTGCCTCCTCACCGTCGCCGTATGCGATCGTGCGGTGCGGCAGGTACGTTTCGCCGATGACCTTCCGGAATGCGGCGACGTCGCTTCCGCTGAGGTGAATAGCCTTCGGCGAACCGGCGAGCCACTCGGCGTGGCCGAGGAGGAAACCGAAGCCGGAGGGGTAGCGCTCGGCGATCGGAAGCATCGACTCGACCGTCCGCTTCGCAGCCTCGGCGTACTTGTCGCCGAGGCGCAGGAAGACCTCGGCAGCAACCGAGTTTCCGCCGGGCGTCGCGTTGTCGAACAGGTCTTTCGGACGCGTGATGAGTTGTTCGTGATCGATCGGCGTGTCGAAGAAGCCGCCGTTCGCCTCGTCGCCGAAGCGCGCGAGGATCTGATCGGCGAGCGTGCGCGCGGCATCGAGATACCGCTGGTCGTGGACCGCTTCGTACGCGAGCGTCAGCCCCCACGCGACGCCGGCGTAGTCCTCGAGCAGGCCGTTGATCTTCGCGTGCCGCGTGAGACGCCCGTTGGCGTCGATCCGCGTCAGCAGAAAGTCGGCGTTCTTCTTCACCACGTCGGCGTAGCGATCGAACGCGATGCACGCCTCCGCGAACGCCGCGAGCATCCAGCCGTTCCAGCCGGCGAGCACCTTATCGTCGCGGCCGGGCCACACCCGCTGCGAGCGCACCCCGTACAGCTTGCACTTCGCGCGGAGGACGAGCTCGCGGTGCGCATCGAAAGCACTGGCGTCGCCGACGACGTGCAGGATGTTCTTCCCCTCCCAGTTGCCACGCTCCGTGACGTCGAAGAGCTCGCAGAAGACCTTCCCGTCCTCCTCGCCGACGATCGACAGCACCTCGGCACGCGACCAGACGTAGAACTTTCCCTCTTCGCCTTCGCTGTCTGCGTCGAGCGTCGAGTAGAACGCCCCCTCAGGCGACGTCATCTCCCGCGCGACAAAGCTGAGGATCTCGTTGGCGATGCGCGCGAAGAACGGATCGTGGGTCCACTGCCACGCGCGCGTGTAGAGCCGCGCGAGGAGCGCGTTGTCGTACAGCATCTTCTCGAAGTGCGGGACGAGCCACTCCGCGTCGGTCGAATAGCGATGAAAGCCGCCGCCAACCTGGTCGTACATCCCCCCATTCGCCATCTTCGTCAGCGTGTTCAGGACGACGTCTCTCAGTGTGGCGCCGGCAATCCTGCCGGCGTCGTCTCGCCACGCCACCTGCATCAGAAAATCGAGCGTCATCGACGGCGGGAACTTCGGCGCTCCCCCGAACCCGCCGTTCACCCGGTCATATCCCTGCACGATCCGCGACGCCGCGCGATCGAGCGCCGCACGATCGACCGACCCGCGCTGTGTTTCCGGCGTCGCGGATAAAGCGGCCCGAACCTCGTTCCCCGCCGACTCCACGTCGCCGCGCCGCGATCGATACGCCTCGGCGAGCTGCAGGATCACCTGGCGGAACGACGGCATCCCGTGCCGCGACTCGGGCGGAAAGTACGTTCCGGCGTAGAACGGCCGGCCGTCGGGAGTGAGGAACGTCGACATCGGCCAGCCGCCGTGGCCGGTCATCATCTGCACCGCCTGCATGTAGATCGAATCGACGTCCGGCCGTTCCTCGCGGTCGACCTTGATCGAGACGAAGTGCTCGTTCAGGATCGCCGCGATCGCCGGATCCTCGAACGACTCCCGCTCCATCACGTGGCACCAATGGCACGCCGAATAGCCGATCGAGAGGAACACCGGCTTGTCCTCGCCGCGCGCCTTCGCGAACGCCTCCTCGCCCCACGGATACCAGTCGACGGGGTTATGCGCGTGCTGCAGCAGGTACGGAGAGGTTTCGTTGCCGAGGCGGTTCATCGAATGGCGTCCAGCAACTGCGGCGGATACGCGCGCATCTCGAAGTACTCGCTCTCCAGCTCCTCGACCTGGAATCGGTCGAGACCGCTGTTCGCGAGGAAGTCGTGGCGCAGTTTGCCGTCCATCTCGTCGACGATCCGCGGCAGGAGTTGGTTGATGTAGAACGCCTCGAGGCGGATCTTCGTGATCACTTCCTCGAGCAGCGAGTCGCTCACCTGCGTGTCGATCTCCGCCTTGATCTCGTGCCGGAACGTCTCGCGCCCCTCGGGAGTGTTCAACTCGAGATAGAAGTTCGCCATCCGCCGCCGGGCGAGCGAGTAGGCCGCGGAGTATGCCTGCTCGGTATTGTTGATGTCGCGGATCGCCTCGGCCACGTCGGCGATCGACGCCTCGTTGTTCTCGATCGAGATCAGGCCGAGCGTCAGCGCGTAGAGCTTCTTCTTCCCGTACGCGAGGGCGTACTCGTTGTTGACGATCGGGTCGATGAAGAGCTGCTGGAACAGCCCGCGCCGCAGCTTCTCGAACACCAGCATGTTGCCGAAGAGCGAGCGCACCTGCTCCTGCGACAGCTCGACGTCGTCCATGAACGCGAGCTTATTGATCAGCGTCGTCGTATGGTCGATGCGGTCGAAGAGCGTGACCAGCTCGCCGAACGACTCCAGGCGCTCGAAATCCTCTTCCTCGCGGCCGATCTCGTCGATGAGGCGGCCGGTCTCCAGCAGGAGCTCTTCGAACGTCTGGTCGCGATTCGCCGTCGCCCTCTGCTTGTTCTCCATGAGCTGCACGAGGTCGAGCGAGGAGAGGCGCCGCGTGATGTTGCGGCCGAGGAGGAAGCCGCCGAGGATCTCGCGCGTCGACTGGATGTAATCGGGCTCGTCGTGCTTGTGGACCACGGAGCGCGGCTCCTGCAGAAGGATCTCCTCGAGCGTGTCGAAGATCGAGAGCGGCACCTCATTGCGCAGCGAGAGCGTGCGGAGGCGCATCAGACGCGCGCGCGCCGAGGAATTGATCGTCGAGCCGGCGCACGAGGCGAGGATGCGCTTGTACTCGTCGATCAACTGCTGATTGTCGGGATGGTGGTAGATGACGTCGATCTGGATGCGCTCGCGCTGATACGTCTCGATCTTCGCGATCGCGTCGATCTCCAGCACCGAGGCGGCGACCTGCTCCAGCGACTTCGTCTCGAAATACGCCGTCCGGCACATGTCGTGGAAGCGCTGATTCGCGCGCTGCACGATGCGGACGAGCACCAGCGT
>DASYSN010000027.1:0-5241 GCA_036003305.1 Thermoanaerobaculia bacterium | reverse complement strand
GCCTCGCGGACGACCAGCTGGTCGAGCTGCCGGTAGATCTCGCCGCGCTCCTTGATGTCGGCGGTGCGCCGCGCGTCGATGATCCGCTGATCGAGCTCGGGCCGGTTGTAGTAGATGCCGCGGATCGACGACGACTCGCTGTGGAAGAAGATGTAGAAGAAGTTGTCGGAGTCGGGGAAGTCGGCGAACCAGTTCGCGCAGAACATATTGCCGTGTCCGCGGCGGTTCAGCGGCTCGCGCGCCGCCGTCGCCGTGTGACGCGTGACGTTGAGCCGGATCCCGATCGCCTCGAGGTCCTCCATCATCAACTGCAGCATCCCCGAGTTGTTGAACTCGTCCGTGTCCCAGGTCCGGTACTCCATCGAGAACCCGTTCGCGTAGCCGCCGCGGCGCATCAGGTCGTGCGCGCGATCGGGGTCGTAGTCGTTACCGCGCAGCGACGGGTCGTATCCGATCAGCCCGGGCGGCAGTAGCGACGCCGCGATGACGCCGAGGCCGGCGTAGACGTGGTCGTTCAGCCGTTGCCGGTTCAGCGCGTGAGCCACCGCCTGCCGTACCTCGAGACGATCGAATGGCGCGGTGGAATTGTCGTACCCGAGGTATGAGGTGTGGAGTTGCACCGTGGTGAGCATGTACGGCGCGAACCGCGGATCGTTCCGCAGCTCGTTGATCATCTTCAGCGGAATGCCGTGCGCGATATCGAGCTCCCCGCGCACGAACGCCTCGGCGACCTGTTGCGCTCCGGTCAGATCGAGCCGGAACACCAGCTCGTCGAGGTGCGGCTGGCCGGGGATGTAGTAGTCGCGGTTCCTTCGCAGCACGACTCGCTGCTTCTCCGTCGCTTCCACGATCGCGAACGGCCCCGCGCCAGCCGGATTCAGCCGCGCGCGCTCCGGATCGCGCATCTCTTCCACCGGCACGATCCCGAGCTCGTTCATCGTCAGCAGCGACAGGAAGAACGCCAGCGGCTCGTCGAGGTAGATGTCGACCGTGTACGGGTCGTGGATGACGACGCCGCGCAGCGTCTTGGTCGATCCGTTCATCACCTCGGCCGCCCCCTGCACGTTGCGCAGGATCCAGGAGCTGGTCGACTTCGTCTCCGGCGCAAGGAGCCGCACGAACGTGTCGTGCACGTCCTTCGCCTCGAACAGCCGGCCGTTGTGGAAACGAACGCCGCGCCGCAGGTGCAGACGGTAGATGTGGCCCGACTCGAACACTTCCCATCGCTCGGCGAGCGCGGGAACCAGCTCCGCGCCTTCACCGTAGGCGACGAGATTCGCGTGCACGGCGCGCGACATGTAGCCGAGGGCCGCGGCGGAGATGTGGACCGGATCGAACGTGAGCTGCTGCCAGAGGACGGTCGCTGTCGTCGCGCGGCCGCCTTCGTTCGGCGCCGGCAGCGAGAAGCGCGCGAGCTCCTGGTTCAGCAGCGTCGACTCGTGGCTCAGCGTGTTCGCCATCTGATAGAGGTCGGTGACGCCGAACGACGCCTCGCGCGACCCCTGCTGGATGACGTGCATCGACTTGACGATCGCGGAGCTCTCCGTCGCGAGCACCGAGGTCGACTCGAGCACGTTCTGCACGAGCCCCATGATGTTCTGCATGGCGCGGCTGATGGAGCGCGAGCCGGTCTCCTGCTCGCCCATGGCGCGCTTGAGGTGCTTCGTGTAGTCGCGCACCATCGACGCCTGTTCGCCGATCTTGCGCGACGTCTGCGACTGCTGCTGCGTCGCGGTGGCGGTCTGCTGCACCATCTTCGTCACTTCTTCGATCGCCGCCGTCGCCGCCGCGCTGCCGCGCGTCTGCTCCTCGGTCGCTCGCGCGATCTCCTGGATCGACGAGGTGGAGCGGTCGGTGAGGTCGAGGATCTTCTCGAGCACCGTCGACGCACGCGCCGTGAGGCCGACGCCGTCGGCGACGCGGTCGCTGGAGATGTTCATCTGCTCGGCCGCGCGCGATACCCCGCGCTGCACGTTCTCGATCAGCGTCCGGATCTCGTCCGTCGACACCGAGGTGCGCTCGGAGAGGTCGCGGATCTCGTCGGCGACGACGGCGAAGCCCTTGCCGCGTTCGCCCGCCTGCGCCGCAATGATCGCGGCGTTGAGCGCGAGGAGGTTCGTCTGGCCGGCGATCTCGTCGATCACGCGGACGATCTCGCCGATCTCCTGCGACCGCTCCGCGAGATCGGACAGCGCCGTCTTCGCCTCTTCGACCGCCTGCTGGATCTTGCGCATGCCGTCGACCGTGCCGCCGACCGCGTTCCGGCCTTCGTTCGCCGCGTCTTTCACGTAGCGCGCGAGCTCGGCCGACTGCTTCGCCGACTTCCCGATCTCGTCGGTCGTCGCGTTCATCTCGACCATCGACGAGGCGGTCTGGATCGCGAAGGAGGAGAAGCTCTCCGTGTTCGTCGCGACCTCGTTGATCGACGCGATCATCTCCTCGATGGCCGAGGAGGTCTGCTCCACGAATTCGGAGAGCGTGTCGGCGATGCGGCTGACCTCTTCGATCGACGCCGACATCTCGAGGATCGACGTCGACGTCTCTTCCGCGTTCGAAGAGAGGTCCTCCATCGACGTCCGCACGCTGTTGATCGACTGGTCGATCTGCGTGACGGAGGCGGAGGTCGATTCCGTCGAGGCGAGCTGCTCGGCGGAGCTGAGCGCCATGATCGAGGAGCGCGACGAGATCTGCTCGCCGACGCGCGAGACGTCCTGCGCCAGTTGCGAGAAGCGGCGGATCGTCCGTTCCAGGTTGATGACGAGCGCGCGGAGCGCCGACGCCATCTGCGTCGACTCGGTCGTCTGCGCGATCTCCGGTGTCGAGACGGCGAGGTCGCCGCTGGTGATGCGGTTGAGGAGCTCGACGGTCGTGCGGCGGCGCGACAGGACCGTCCGGAGCCACCACTGGACGGCAACGAGGCAGATGCCGGAGGAGACGAGCGCCGCGAGCATGACGCGCCAGAAAAGCGCCCAGCTCATGGCGGGGATCAGCCACAGGAAGAGCGCAAACAGCGCATAGCACGCTGCCGCGACTGGCCACATCTGGTTGGACCGACCAAATCTGCGCGCCATGGCGAACCCGGCCGCGATGCTACCATGCGGTCGTTTGGATTGAACGGGGATTGAACGAGTACTTCTCAACGCGGCGCGCGCTCGTCGACGACTTCCTGAAGCAACTCGCATCGTCCACCGGAGCGCCGCGGCCGCTCGGCGCGCCGCTGCAACGCGCACTCACTTCACCAGGGAAACGCGTGCGCGGAATTCTCACGATCGCGGTCGCCGAATCGGTGGGCACGAAGCCGGAGAAGCTCGTCCCTGCCGCCGCGGCGATGGAGATGATCCACGCGTCGTCGCTGATCCTCGACGACCTCCCGTCGATGGACGACGCGCTGATGCGCCGCGGCGCACCGGCGCTGCATCGCGAGTTCGGCGAGGACCTCGCGATCCTCTCCGCCGTCGCGTTGCTCAATCATTCTTATGGACTCGTCGCACAGAATCACGCCGCACTGACTCCGCGCCGCTGGCCGCTGCCGCAGGTGATGCAGCGCGTGGTCGACGCGGTCGGCTGGGACGGCACCATCGCCGGCGAGTCGGTCGACCTCCATAGCGGAACGTCGCCGCTCGATTTCGACACGCTCGAGTTCATTCACTCCCGCAAGACCGGCGCGCTCTTCGTCGCCGCCGCCGCCGTCGGCGGCATGCTCGCCAACATCCACCCCGCGCCGCTCCAGCGCGTCGAAGTCTTCGCGAAAAACCTCGGCCTCGCGTTCCAGATCACCGATGACGTCCTCGACGTCACCGCCAACGCCGAGCAGCTCGGCAAGGACGTCGGCAAGGACACCGAACGCCTCACGTTCGTCAAACTCGCCGGCGTCGCCGGCGCGCGGAAGATCAGCGACGAGCTGGTCGACACCTCGCTCGCGGCCATCTCTTCACTCGGCCGCGACGCCCAACCGCTGCGGGATCTCGCGACGTACGTGCGGGGGCGGGTGCGGTAGTAGGGGCTTCTGTGTGGGAGCCGGCGCCCTCGCCGGCTCGGCGGCGAAGAGTGGTCTCTGCGATTGTCCTCGAGAGCTGAACCTCCAAGCGCTGGGAGCTATCGTTCGGCTTCGCCCGACCATGTTCCGAGGCCGCCTGCAGTCGACCCCCGGGCATTGGCCACGGCCCGCTGAGACGGTCGGCTCGAGCGGAAAATGCGCATCGAGTCGCTCGGGGAGGATCGCCACCGAAGCCTCGACGTTCGTGCCGCAAGGAGGCCATTCCGGCTGCGGCGACGGCTTGTAACGTTTTTCATCCAGCGATCACTACCTGTCATGGAAATCGGTGATCCGGTCTTTCTCCGCGACATGAACGATTTGCGTGCGCTGCGAGCAAACCCCGCCATTCTGAAGCGCCGCCCTTTGATTGTTGATCTCCCGCGGCTCACCGAGGAGCAGTCACAAGCGGCCGCGGAGCGGATCGGGACGTATGCCGCGGAGTGCGGCTGCTCGATGGGGGCGAGATGCATGACGGCAGTCGCTCTCTGCGCTTCGTCCTGGCTTCTGTACCGCTATGGATTCAGTGCGGGCCTGCTATGGCGCCTGCCATGGACGCTCCTGACCGCGATCATCGCGGCCGGAGCCGGCAAGGCGATCGGAATTCTGCGCGCACGCGCTCAGCTCGGGAACGAAATCCAATCGTTGATCGTGTCGATGGACACGCAGGAGGCTTAATCATGCCTGGACAATGGGTAGCAATGCCTAGCATTTGCTCTTCGCGACGGGTTGCATCGCATAAGGCCTGCAATCAGTGGGCGGATGAGGGCTCGTTGCAGTGTGCGCAGTGGGCCGACCAGGGAAGCTATCAATGCTCGCAATGGAAGGACGAAGGCTACAGCGCGTGCAGTCAGTGGGCTGACGATGGCTACAAGGCTTGCTGCGATTGGGCGCCCTGTTCCTGGTTCTGCGATGCCCTGGTCTGGATATCGAATGTGGTCTGCCACGCATGGTACTGGGTGGCGAATCTCGTCTGCCAGGCGTGGTACTGGGTGGCGAATCTCGTATGTCAGGGGTGGTTCTGGGTGGCGCGTTGGGTGTGCCTGCTCTGGGTCACGATCTTCTATTTCTGGCGCTTCAGGCTTTCGTGTGGATTGAAGATGGAAACACGGGGTAAAGATCAAGGCCGCCGAGGTGGAAGAGGATGGCCTCGCGGAAGCGCGTTCGGCTGCGAAAGCCACAGGCGCGCTTCTTGATCCGCTGAATGT
>DASYSN010000026.1:0-8206 GCA_036003305.1 Thermoanaerobaculia bacterium | reverse complement strand
CGCGCGGAGCGGCGTCCCTTCGTTCGCGGCGGCGATCGCCTTCGTCAGCGCATCGGCTGCGACCTGCGCATCCTTCTGTCCGACGCGCGCCAGCCGCACCACTTTGTCCGCGCGCTTCTGCAGCGCGTCGAGATCGGCGAGCAGCAGCTCCGTCTCGATCACCTCGATGTCGCGCTCCGGATCGACGGAGCCTTCGACGTGCACCACGTTCGGGTCGTCGAAGCAGCGGACGACGTGGAGGATCGCGTCGGTCTCGCGGATGTTGGCGAGGAACTGGTTGCCGAGCCCCTCCCCTTTCGAGGCGCCGCGGACGAGGCCAGCGATGTCGACGACCTTCAGATCGGTGAAGACGGTCTGCTTCGACTCGGCGAGCTGCGCGAGCGTGACGAGCCGTTTGTCGGCGACCGGAACGATGCCGACGTTCGGCTCGATCGTGCAGAAAGGATAGTTGGCGCTCTGCGCGCCGGCGGCGGTGAGCGCGTTGAAGATGGTCGATTTGCCGACGTTCGGGAGACCGACGATGCCTACGGAAAGACCCATTGCGCGCGCGTCAACGCGAGGGGTCTCAGGGCGATTCCACGCGTTCCTAGGCCCTCAAAGGGCGCGCCTTGCCGCTTCGACCGCTCCGAGAAGCCCCACTTCGGGATTCACGATCACGTCGATCGGAATCGACTTCATCACGTCGGTGAAGCGTCCCTTGCGCAGGAACGACTCCACGAAACGGCCGGTCGTGAAGTGGCGCATGTTCTTCGCGGCGATGCCGCCCGCGAGGAAGACGCCGCCGCGCGCCAGCAGCCGCAGCGCCATGTTGCCTGCTTCGGCGCCGTAGATGTCGACGAAGATCTCGAACGTGCGGTTCGCCGTCGCGTCGCCTTCATCGGCGAGCTTCGCGATAGCCATCGGGATCGTCTCGTCGTATTCGCGGCTGATATCGCGGAGGAAGTCGTCGATGTTGACGAGGCCCATTCCGCTGAGTACGCGCTCCCATGAGACGTGGCCGTACTTCTTCAGCAGAACGTTGAAGAGCCGCGCCTGCTCCTCGTCCTGCGGGCCGAAGTCGGCGTGACCCCCTTCGCCGGGGACGACGTTGTACTTCGTGCCGTCGTACACGAGCGCCGCTTCACCGAGGCCCGTACCGGCGCCGAGGATCGCGATCGGAGCGTTGGCGACGCGGGTGCCGGCGTTGAGCGAAGCGAGATCGCCGGGCGCGAGAAGCGGCACGCCGAGCGCCACCGCGTAGAAGTCGTTGATGAGGATGACGCGATGGATTTCGAACGCCTCCGCGAGGCCGCTCGCCGACATGAACCATCCGGTGTTCGTCACCTCGGCGCGATCCTCGAAGACCGGCCCGGCGACGGCGAAACAGGCGGAGTCGATCTTCTTCGGCTCCGTCAGGAACGCGCGCAGCAGATCGTCGAACGTCTTGTACGCCGCCGACTCGAACCGCTGTTCGCGCACGGTCACGCCGTCCTCCACCAACCGGAGAAGCACCTTCGTGCCGCCAATGTCGCCCGCGAGAATCCTCATGTGCGTTACGCGTTATGCGTTATGCGTTATGCGTCCGTCAACCGCCGCCGTGTCGCAACGCTCCGTCATCCTTAGCCGGCGTAGCGCGGCGAAGGATCCCAAATGCGGCGTGAGCTTTCAAGCCGCCGTAGGCGGCGACTGATCCTCAGCCCCCGCCTTCAGGCGGGGGTTGTTCGCGCACAGGACGTGAGCCCGCGGTAGCGGGCGGCACCTGTCGCCCTCTACGCGGGCTCGAATTTTGTCACGGCCGTTCCCCCGCCTGACGGCGGGGGCTACGGATCTGTCGCCGCCTACGGCGGCTGAGCCGCCAGCGAGAATCCTCATGCGAACGGGTTTTCGTCGGCGGACGTGCCGTACATCGCGGGGACCGGGACGTCGAGGAGGCGGAGGTAGACGGTGAGCTGTCCGCGATGGTGATACGTGTGATTCAGCATGATGGAGCGGATGGCGCCGAGGACGGGGAGCTCGCGGATGGTGTCCTCGCCACGCATGAAGCGGAACGACTTCGCCATCATCGCGGCGTCATCAAGACCGCTGAGTACGCGTTTCGCTTCCTCGACGGAGCTTTTCAGCTCGGAGACGTAGTCGTGGTGTTCCGCCGCCGCGCCGGGGCGCGCTTTCAGAACGTCGAACGAGCCGGCGCTGATCAGTCCTGAGATGCGGCGCGGAATGTTGGCGATGTGCCAGGCGAGAGCGCTGAGGGTCGTCGACCTCGGATGTGGGCGCCAGTCGGGTTTATCGGTCGGAACACGCTCGAGAAGACGTTCCGTGGAAGCGCTCTCACGCTCCAGCTCGCCGATGAATGCGTTTGCAAGGTTGTTCGACATGCGCGGATTCTAGCGCCAGGTCGATTTCACGAGCACGAACGTGAAATCCACGAGCAACAACGTGGATTTCACGAGTAACAACGTGAAAATCACGAGTAACAACGTGGATTTCACGAGTAACAACGTGAATTTCACGAGTAACAACGTAAATTTCACGAGCAACAACGTGGATTTCACGTTGCTGCTCGTGAAATTCACGTTCGTGCTCTTGAAATCCACCTAAAACAACGACCGCCGGCCGGGTGGACCCGGCCGGCGGTGGGGAACATGGCGCCGTCGCGGCAGGTGCAGGCGAGAGGAATCGCGACGGCACTTTCATGAGCAGCAAACCGCACGCCAGATCTGTTACGATTCTTGCAAACGCTACCGCTGTGAGAATCGGCCCCCACGCGGCCGGGTTTACAATGTATGGAGATGATCGGCGAACGATTGCGCGAAGTGAGAGAGACGCGTGGCCTGTCCTTGACCGACGTGGCCACGAAGGCGCACATCAGCGCCGCCACCCTTTCACGAATTGAGAACAGCAAGCAGGGACTCGACTTCGGTCTGTTCCTCATCCTGGCGAAGGTACTCGCTGTCGCCCCGACCGACCTCGTCGTCGATGAATCGGGCGACGGCCACGACCCGCTCGTCGCGAAAATCGCCCAGCTCTCCACGAGCGACCGCGTGCGGTTGTGGCGCGATCTTGCCGATGCCCGGCGCAACTCGCGGCAAAAACGACACGCGCGGCACAGCGACACGGTTTCCCAGCAGATGGAAGAGCTGTTCGCGCAGTTCGAGTACGTACGCGAGGAGCTCGAAGCGGTCCGTACCAGCTTTCGCAAGCGGGGACGCGGCCCGCGGCTCACGGTTTCTTTAGATGAGTGATGTCGATCAGCACCAGCACCGCGCCGTCGATCTTCTTCTCCGCCGTCTTGTAGGGCCGCACGCGTAGGGTGTACCACCGGCCGTTGCGATCGCTCACCTCGATCTCCCGCGTTTCGAGGTTCTCCACCACCTCGAGGATCAACTGATCGAGGTCCTTCAGATCGAAGGAGAGCTTCAGGTCGTTGATCGAACGTCCGGCGTCCGTCGGGATGAGGTTCAGCACTTTTTGCGCGCTCGGATTGAAGCGCCGGATGCGCAGACCGGCGTCGAGCATCAGGATCGGGATGTCGACCGACGCGAGCAGGTTGACGAGATCGTTGTTCACTTCCGCCAGCTCGCTGTTGCGGTTCTCGAGCTCCTCGTTCAGCGTCATCAGCTCTTCGTTGGATGACTGGAGCTCTTCCTTCGCCGTCTCGAGCTCCTCGTTGGTACTCTGCAGCTCTTCGTTCGACGACTGGATCTCCTCGTTGGCCGAGCGGAGCTCCTCGTTCATCGCCTCCTGCTCTTCGATGATCGACTGCAGGTACTCACGGGTCGCCTCGAGCTCGCGCTTGAGACGCGCGCCCTGACGCGACGGCTCCGTCTCTTCCTTCGCTCCCTTCGCCGCCTTCTTCTTTCCCGCCGTCTTCTTCGCCGGCTGCTCGTCCTCGGCCGCCGCTTCGTCGAACAGGATGATGAAGCAACGCTCCTGAGTCTGGGTGACGAACGGGATGACCTCCAGCGTCACCGTTGTCACTCCGCGGGGGTTCGCGATGCGCACCCCTTCGCGCCGGATGGGGCGCTCCGTCTTCCTCGCCGCCTGAACGGCGGCGCGCAACTCGGCGAGCAGCCCCTCGCGCGCCATCTTCAGCAGGTTGAACGTCGCGATGCCGGGGGCCGGCTCGAGAAACTGGCTGGTACGCCCGCGGAACTGCAGGATCTCTAGATCTTCGTTGATGAGCACTCCGGGAGGGGTGTACCGGCTCAGCAGGACGCGGTCGGCTTCGCGGAAGACATTGGACGGGACGGCGAGCTCCCGTTCCGGAATGATTCTCACTCCCCGCTCGTGCGGGAGCATCGGTTGGAACTGGAGCGTCGGCCGGCTGACGCCGTTCTTCTTTTGATAGATCTTGTGCTTCCGGTCGACGGGGTTGAACAACTCGCCGAAGGTGCCGATGGTCTCGGAGGTGCCGAGGAGAAGGTACCCGCTCGGGCGGAGGGCGTAATGGAAAATCCCCATGACGCGCTGCTGCAGCACCTGCCCGAGGTAGATCATCACGTTGCGGCAACTGATCAGATCGAGGCGCGAGAAGGGCGGGTCTTTCGTGATGTTCTGACGCGCGAAGATGCAGCACTCGCGCACCGGCTTGGCGATGCGATATCCCCCGTCGAATCGCGTGAAGAAACGATTCAGCCGCTCCGGCGACACGTCCGCGATGGCAGCCTCGGAGTAGACGCCGAATCGCGCGCGATCGACCGCGGCGTCGCTGAGGTCCGTGCCGAAGATCTGGATGCGGGAAAAGGTATTCGACTCCTGCATCACTTCCATCAGCGTCATGGCGATGGAGTAGACCTCTTCGCCGGAGGCGCATCCCGGCACCCAGATGCGCAGCGGATCGTCCTCGTTCCTTCCTTTCAGCAGCTCCGCCGCAATTCCGCGCAAGGCGACGAATACTTCCGGGTCGCGAAAGAAGCCGGTGACGCGAATGAGGATGTCGGCGTAAAGCAGCGCCGGCTCGTTCGGGTTCGCCTTCAGGAACTCGACGTAATCCGAAAGCGCCTCGATCCTTTGCAGCGCCATCCGGCGCTGGATGCGGCGCTGCACCGTGGAAGGTTTGTAATGCGTGAAGTCGACGTCGAACGACGATTCGAGGATGGAGAAGATCTTCTGCAGATCGTTGTCGGGAAGCTTCGCTTCCCGCGCCACTTTCGAGAAGTAGTCGGAGCGGGCGATTCGGACGAGCTCCGCGGCGATGTTCGACGGCCGCAGGGTGTAATCGACGCCGCCCGCCTCCTGCGCCGCCTCCGGCATCCCTTTGAATTGTGCCGTCTCGTCCTGCGCGAAGGTGATCCCTCCCTCGGAACGGATCATCTTCATCCCCATAGCGCCGTCGGACGCCGAGCCGGAGAGAATCACGCCGATCGCGCGGCCGTGTTCCTCCTCGGCGAGCGACAACAAGAACGTGTCAATCGGAGACGTTCCGCCGTCGGTCTTCGGCACGCGCATCGAGCGCAGCCGGCCCTCGAAGATCGTCACGTTCGTGTTCCCCTCGGCCACGTAGATACGGTCGCGCTCGATCTCGACGTCGCGCGGCCCGTCGAGCCGCACGACCGGGATGTTCGTCGCGTGCTGAACGACCTGCGCCAGCGCCGACTCGGTGCGGCCGTCGTGGTGGAGGATGTAGACCATCGCGAAGCCCGGCTTCTGCGGCAGCGCCCGCAACAGCTCCAGGAACGCTTCGATCCCGCCGGCCGACGCGCCGACGCCTACGATCGGGAACGGGTCGGTCTTCGGCGCCGGCGGGTCCTCAACGGCTGCTTTCTTTTTCGCCATCGCTTTACCACCGGCAATCGTCTTGCTTTGCAAGTTCCCGGGTTGATTTTGTCAGAACAGCGAATCGTTGTGATCGGTGCATCGGCCGGAGGGGTCGACGCACTGCGCACGATCATACCGAAGATCCCCGCCGACTTTCCGGCACCCGTCTTCATCGTCGTCCACATCCCACCCGAGGTCCCGAGTCTTCTCGCCCGCATCCTGGAGCGCCACGCGTCGTTGCGGGTCGAGGAGGCAGCCGACGGCGTCCGATGGAAACGGGGCGTGATCTATGTCGCCTCGCCCGACTGCCATCTCGTCCTGCAGGACGGCGTGATCCGAAGCGCTCGCGGTCCGCGCGAAAACCGGCACCGCCCTGCGATCGATCCGCTCTTCCGGAGCGCCGCGCTCCATTTCGGGCCGCGCGCGATCGGCGTCGTGCTCACCGGAAGTCTCGACGACGGTACGGCGGGCGCGGTCGCGATCAAGAAGCGCGGTGGGCGCGTCGTGATCCAGGATCCGTCCGAGGCAATGTTTCCGAGCATGCCGGCGAGCGTCATGGAGCACGTCGAGGTCGATGCGGTCGTGACGATCGAGACGCTCGTCCCGACCCTCATCGAAATGTTGAATGCACCCATCGCGGATGCAGTGGCGAAGCCGGGCCGCGATCTGGAACTGGAGGTCCGGATGGCCACTCTCGAATCGGATGCGTTGGAGGAAGAAGAACGGCCCGGCAAGCCGTCGCCTTACTCGTGCCCCGACTGCGGCGGCGTGCTGTGGGAGATCGACGACGCGGGAGACCTGACGCGCTACCGCTGCCGCGTCGGCCATTCGTTCTCACCCGATACGATGGTGGCCGCACAGAGCGACCAGCTCGAGGAGGCGCTCTGGAGCGCTGTCAAGACGCTCGAGGAAACGGTACGTCTCTCGCGCCGGATCGCCGAAAACGAGCGGCGCCGCGGACACGAATGGATGGCGGCACGTTTTGAGGAGAAGGAGCGCGAGGCCGCCGCTCGCGCCGAAACGATCCGCCGCGTGCTGGTGCGCGTCGATACGGTTCCGGTCGAGGACGCCGGGAACGAAGAAGCGAAGATGTAGCGGCGCATAACGCTCCCCGCAACGAGTTGTGATTGCTCTTTGCGCCCCGTGCAAGTACACTTATTTGCCTCTCCCCATGGACATCACGTCGGTGGACGTCCTTGTCATCGAAGATGACATGCCGATTCAACGGCTCCTCAAGCACATCGTGGAGCGCCTCGGGTTCGAATGCGACTGCGCGGACGACGGGGTCGAAGGGCTCGCGGCGATCCGCCGCCGCGACCCGCGGGTGATCATCCTCGATCTCCTCTTGCCGAGGGCGAACGGCTTCGAGGTCTTGCGCCACCTCCACAACCACACGCCCGAGATCCTGCGGCGGATCATCATCGTCACCGCCGCCTCGGAGTCGACGTGGGCCGGGTGCAAAGAGGTCGGCATGACGCGGACTCTCATTCGCAAGCCGATCGATCTGGAGCTCCTCTGCTCCGAGATCAAGGCGTGCCACGGCGCCAGCGTCGCCGCAGGGAACGCCTAAGTTCCACCGGGCAGGAAGTGCTGGACTGCACGTTTCCGGCGTGCTACCTTGCCGTACGTAATTCGGATGGACATCGACATCGACGACGTCATCGAGGCCCTGCGCGATCCCTTCGTGTGGCAGCCGCAGCGCAACACCTCCGCTCCCAAGCCCGAGCGGATCGCGGCGCTGGCGACGTTCAAGAAGCGCCTCCAGGACGAAGATGCAGCAGCTTCCGAGCTGCTCGACTCCGTGCTCAAAGGTCCGTCCGCGTGGTGGGGCAATTCGCTGCGCAAGAGCGCCGTGCGTACGGCGGGGGTCGTCCGGCAGTTGCTCGTTCGGACGCGCACGATCGAAGAGCGCTCTCCGGCCGACGCTTTGGTCGTGAGCACGCTCGCCGTCGAGATCGCCGACTCGCTCGCCGTCACCGACTACCCCTCCGACTTCGTCATCACCCTCCGCGCGCAGGCGCTGCGCGATCAGGCGTTCAACTTCTCGAACATGGGCCGCTTCCGCGAAGCGACGGCGGCTGCTGATCGCGCCGAACGGCTGCTGCTGCAGACCCCGATCCCCGACTACGAACTGGCGCGGCTCAATCTGGTCCGGGCCAGCTTCTATCGCTCCACCGACCGCACCGACGAAGCGATCGTGCTCTCGCGCAAGGCCGCCGAGACGTTCGAGCGCTTCGGCGACCGCCGGATGCTCGTCATGGCGCGCATCTACGAAGGCGGCATGCTCTTCGGCCGGAACGAGTATGTCCTGGCCCTGGAGGCGTACCGCTCGATCGAGAACGATCCGGCGATCTCGGACGACTCGACCCGGATCATGATCGGCTTCAACATCGGGCTCTGTCACCGCGAGCTCGGTCACATCGACGAGGCGGTGCAGGCGCTCTCCACGGCCACGGCCGAGTACGAGTTG
>DASYSN010000025.1:0-7066 GCA_036003305.1 Thermoanaerobaculia bacterium | reverse complement strand
GATGAGGTGCTTCTCCGCGTGCGTCGCCGCCTGTTCGCCGAGGAGCTTCGAGCGGCCGTAGGCGGAGAGGGGATGCGTGGTGTCGTTGATCTCGTAAGGCGTTCGCTTGCTGCCGTCGAAGACGAAGTCGGTCGAGAGCTGCACGAGCAGTGCGTCCACCTCGTTCGCTGCGTACGCGAGGAACTCGACCGACGAGCCGTTGATCGCGTTGGCGAGCCGCTCGTCCTCTTCCGCCGCGTCCACCTTCGTGTAAGCGGCGGAGTTGATGATGATCGTCGGCTTCTCGGCGGCGATCAGGGTCGCGACCGCGCGCTGGTTGGTGATGTCGAGATCCGACTTCGTCAGCGCGACGAACGATTCGTCGCGTTCGGCGAGCGCGTCGCGGAGGTCGTTGCCGACCATTCCGCCCGCGCCCGTAACCAGCCAGCGATGCGTCACTTCTGTTTGACTTGCACCTTCACGCCGCGCGGGTCGCACGGCGCGATCATGCCGAGGGCGGAGAAGGCGTACAGAATGCGCGCGTTCTCGCCGGCGGAGAGCGGCGGCGTGTTCACGAGATCGCCGAGCGCGTGGCGGCCGTCGACCGCGTCGAGAAGGTGCTGCTCGTCGGCGCCGAGGTGCATCTCTTCGATCGCCGCGTGCGTCCGGTCGAAGTACGTCGTCTTCGTGCCGAGGCGGGCCACGAGATTCTTCGCGTCGGGGATGAGGCGGACGCCGCGCACGATCGCGTCGGGCACCGAGATGTCGACCTTCACGAACTCCAGCGCCTTGTCGCGCCCGGGTGTGAAGGAGATCGTGCCGGTCGTCCAGCCGAAGACGGAGTCGATGATCGCCTGGATCTGATCGTGAACGAGGACGAACAGCTCGTCGGCGGTGAGCATCTGCATCTCGACGAGCGTGATGCCGTGCCGCTTTCCGGTGATCTTCATCCGCACGAGGCTCTCGTCGTACTGCGCCTGCGTGATGCGCCCCTCGCGCACGAGCCGGTCGCCGAGCGACTCGGTCAGCTGGTTCGTGGCGGCGAAGATGATGCGGCCGTGGTCGAGGAAGATGCGTTTCGACTCATCGCCGCGCCGGCAGTCGATCGCGCCGGGCGCTTTGTAGCGATGGATCGTGACCAGGATCTCGGGCAGAGGCGTATGCGCGAGATCTGTCTGATAGATCGGGGCGCTGCTCTGATGTGACGAATCGCCGAAAGGCACCGCCCGCCTCGCTGGAGACTACTTCTTCTCTTCGAGAGCCGGCTTTTCCGGCTCCTTCCCTTTGATTCCTTCGCGGAAATTGGAGATCCCTTCGCCGAGGCCCTTCCCGAGCTGGGGAAGCTTGCCGGCGCCGAAGACAACCACCACGATGATCAGAATCAAGAGAAGTTCCGGGAATCCAAGTCCGAACATGAAGCCTCCAGTGGAGAAGAGATCGTAGTCTACCGCAAGCAGGTAACAGCTTGCCGCGATTGGACGTTCCAGAGGGGGAAACGTTGTCACGGCGCAATGTGATTTCGGACACCAGCGTTTACACTGCGCGCCGCCTGAACTCATGATCGATCTGACCGGACTCAATCCCCCCCAACGCGACGCCGTGACGCACGGAACCGGGCCGCTGCTCGTCCTGGCGGGGGCCGGCTCGGGCAAAACGCGCGTGATCACGTACCGGATCGCCTACCTGATCGGCGAGCTGGGGGTGAACCCGGCGAACATCCTCGCGGTCACGTTCACGAACAAAGCAGCGAACGAGATGCTCTCCCGCGTCGACCGGCTGGTGCCGGCGGGCGGCTACAGGCCGTGGATCGGGACGTTTCATTCGACCTCGCTGCGCATCCTCCGCCGCTACGCCGACCGGCTCGGCTATACCAAGTCGTTCGCGGTGTATGACACGGCTGACCAGTTGACGCTGATCCGGCGCTGCATGCGGGAGCTGAACGTCAACGACGACGCGTTCCCGCCGCGCTCAGTCCTGAACCGGATCTCCGCGGCGAAGAACGAGCTGTTCGGACCGGAGGAGTACGAGAAGAACAACCTCGACTTCTTCGGCGCGCGCGTCGCCGAGATCTACAAGCTCTACCAGAAGCGGCTCCGCGAGTTCGACGCGATGGACTTCGACGATCTCATCGGCAAGTACGTCGAGCTGCTCGAGAAGCATGAGGACGTCCGCGCGGAGCTCCACGCGCGCTTCCAGCACCTCCTGATCGACGAGTACCAAGACACGAACCGCGCGCAGTACGTCCTCGTGAAGCTCCTCGCCGGCAAGGAAGGGAATGTGATGGCGGTCGGCGACGAGGACCAGTCGATCTACCGTTTCCGCGGCGCCGACATCAATAACATCCTCAATTTCGAGCATGATTTTCCGGGAGCGAAAATCGTCAAGCTCGAGCAGAACTACCGCTCCACCGGGAACATCCTGGACGCGGCCACCGGCGTCGTCGCGAACAACGTCGCGCGCAAGGGAAAGACCCTCTTCACAGAGTCGGGCCGCGGCGACAAGGTGCGGATCGTCACGGCCGGCAACGAGCGCGAGGAAGCGCAGTACGTCATCGAGAAGATCGTCTCGCTCCGCGCCCGCATGCCGATGACCGAGATGGCGGTGCTTTTCCGGACGAACGCGCAATCACGGCCGTTTGAAGAAGAGCTGCTGCGGGCGAACATCCCGTACAGCGTGGTCGGCGGCGTGAAGTTCTACGAGCGCGCCGAGATCAAGGACGTCCTTTCGTTTCTCCGCCTCGCGATCCGGCCGCACGACACGCCGTCGATCGAGCGGGTGATCAACGTGCCGTCGCGCGGCATCGGCGACACGACGCTCCAGGCTCTCAACGACCGCTCGCTCGACAGCAACAACACGCTCTGGACGGTGATCGACGGCGATCTCTCGTTCCTGCCGGCGCGCGCGGCGAAGGCGGTGCGGGAGTTCCGCGAGATCGTCTACGACCTGCAGCGCGCCGCCACGAATCCGATCCCGGAGTTCCTCGACTACCTGCTGCTGCGCACCGGCTACCGCCGCATGCTCGCCGAGTCGCGCGACGTGCAGGACGAGTCGCGCCTCCAGAACATCGAGGAGTTGATCAACTCCGCGCGCGAGTTCACCGAGTCGCAGCCGAACGCCGTCCTCGCCGATTACCTCGACTCGCTGACGCTGATCTCCGATCTCGACCGCTACGACTCGGCGAAGGGCATCACGCTCATGACGCTGCACGCCGCGAAGGGCCTCGAGTTCCGCATCGTCTTTCTCGCCGGGATGGAGGAGGGGATCCTCCCGCACTCGAACTCACTCGAGCAGACGGACGACGTGGAGGAGGAGCGGCGCCTCTGCTACGTCGGGATGACCCGCGCCCGCGAGCAACTCTACTGCCTTCACTCGCTCGAGCGCCGCCTGCACGGCCGCTTCCGCGAGCAGTCCGCCTCGTCGTTCCTCGACGAGATCCCGCAGGAGGTCAAGGAAGAGCAGCGCCTCGCCGGCGCGCGCTACGCGCCGGCCGAGCCGAGCTGGCGCGAGAAGCCGATGTACGGCGACCGCTACGACCGCGGCATGTCGCGGCCTTCCGCCCCGCGCCCTTACTCCGCTCCTCCCAAGCCCAAACCGACAAAGCCGCCCGAGTCGGTGAACAGCGTCCTCTCGTTCTTCGGCGGCAGCGAAGCCCCGAAGCCGGTCCAGTTCGACCCCAACGCCATCCGCCCCGCCGCCCGCCCCTCAGCCCCCGCCGAGCCGGGAGCGCCGATCGAGTACAAGCGCGGCTCCCGCGTCCGCCACGAACAGTTCGGCGTCGGTACCATTCTGACCATGGAAGGC
Organism: Thermoanaerobaculia bacterium; assembly: GCA_036003305.1. Classification (GTDB taxonomy): domain Bacteria; phylum Acidobacteriota; class Thermoanaerobaculia; order Gp7-AA8; family Gp7-AA8; genus DASXHZ01. The sequence continues at coordinate 3,286 of DASYSN010000025.1, read as the reverse complement.
TCCGGCCCCGACGCCAAGCTCACCGTCTACTTCGACCGCGTCGGCTCCAAGAAGTTCGTGGCGCGGTACGCGAAATTGACCAAGGCGTGATCCACCCGCGGAAGACATATACTTTACGCACTTATGTCAAACGCTGGTGCGGGCGTCGGCTCCGTTTCGTCGCTTGAAACACCTGAGTCGATCACCGCACGCCTGGACGGCGCCAAGGACTCGCAGACACAGATTCGCTGGACGCTGGGGTCTATGGCATTTGCATCAACGATGATGCTGATTGCGTTTTACAACGCATATCTTTCCTACGACTCTTATCAACTCAAGCAATACCGCGATCGAGGCGAGACTCGAGCGGAAATGCTTGCGACAGAGACCGGCAAGGACTGGGAGTCGGCCCGAGTCGTCAGTGTCCCGCTTCTTGGGATCCGCGTCTCCGTGGATGACGCGGCCGTTCTGGGCACCATAGTGCTGTTCGTCCTGTCGCTGTGGCTCCTGCTGGCGACTCGCCGTGAGAACCTCACCGTCGGCACCCTTCTGCGCGATACCTCCAAGCCGAATACCAATGAACGGGCCTGGTTGGTATTTCACGCCATAGTGGCGCATAGCCTTTTCGCCATGCTCGACCCATCGCTGCCGATCATCAGTTCCATCGACACGGCGCCACAAGACCGGCCGGCGCGTGTTGCGGCGTGGCTCAGCGCGAAAGGACTCCCGCTCATTCGCGGGTTCTTTTTCCTTTTCCCGGTAGTGACAGTTGTGCTTGCCGCCGGCATCGATATCTGGTCGTATTTCGTGCCCGATCCACTGGTAACGAGAGCGCTCGACGGGTCCCTCCCGTATGCGTACCAGTACCCTCAGCTCCGCCAGGCGTTCTGGCACGCGTTGGCGATTTATTTCTGTTGCGGCCTGCCGCTGTTACTTTGCTGTGTGCGCGCCAGCCTCTATTCGCGAGCGACCAGCAAGATCTTGCAGGAATACGGTGATCGGATTCGGTAGGCGTTTGACGACCTGGTGGGTCACCGCGTTGCCTCGATCCCCGCTGGGAATCGATGAGATCCTCGGCGAGAAACGCGAAGAGGTTCTGCGCATCGCCGCGAAACACGGCGTGATCAGCATTCGTGTATTCGGTTCGGTCGCGCGCGGCGAGTCGTTGCCGACCTTAGGGACCTTCTCGGACGCGACATCGACATCGTCGAAGAATGCGCTCTGCGCCCGCGCATCGGTTCGCACGTTCTCGCTGAGGCGATTCCGCTTTGAGTCGTGACCCTGCCGACGAGGGGAGCGGACGTCTCGTCCGCTCGAAACGTAGGTCGGGCTTCAGCCCGACCAAGTGATCCGGCCGCAAGCGCGGTCCACGACGCGGCTAAGTGTCGTTTCATGCGCGAGCCTGAGCTGCACGGCGGAGGTCCGGCCGGACTTTCCGCCGCTGCGACCGGATCGGGAGGATTCTACCGGCTGATCAACGACGCGATGTCCGTCTTGTCATACGCCCAGACCAGATCCGTCGCCTTGGAGTTGAGCGCTAGGGTGAGGCGCGGGATCATGGAAGCGTCGGCATAAGTTTGTCGTGCGTTACGCAAAGTTCACGCGTGTCTAGACTTCCGGCGCTTGTTGTACGGCTTCCGACGCGTGTCGCGCTATATCCCACAAGCTTCGCGCGGCTTCCCACAAGCCTCGCGAGCCTTCCCACGAGCTTCGCGAACCTTCCCACGAGCTTCGCGAATCTTCCCACGAGCTTCGCGAACCTTCCCACAAGCTTCGCGAGTCTTCCCACGAGCTTCGCATGGCTTCCCACGAGCTTCGCGCTGCCTCCCACCAGCTTCGCAGAGCTTCCCACAAGCTTCGCGACACATCCCACAAGCTTCGCGCGGCTTCCCACAAGCTTCGCGCAGCCTCCCACGAGCTTCGCGCGGCTTCCCACGAGCTTCGCGCGGCTTCCCACGAGCTTCGCGCGGCTTCCCACAAGCTTCGCGCGGCTTCCCACGAGCTTCGCCACGCTTCCCACAAGCTTCGGGCGGCTTCCCACAAGTGAAATCTTGCGTGCTACACCAGCAGTTTCCGCACGCACGGGAGCACTTCGCGTCCGTACAGCTCGATGCTGTGCGTCATCCAGTCGTGCTGGAGCGGGCCGGAGCTGTATTTCAGGTCGAAGCGCGAGAGGCCGAGGGTGCGTACGGTGGTCGCGATCTTGTGGGCGACCGTGTCGGGTGAGCCGACGTAGAGCGAGCCGCTTTCCACCTCGCGGTCGAATTCGGCGCGGGAGGTCGGGGGCCAGCCGCGCTCCGCGCCAATGCGGTTGCGCATCTCGCGGTAGGCGGGCCAGAGCTGGTCTTTCGCCTCGGTGTCCGAGTCGGCGACGTGACCCGGCGAGTGGACGCCGACCTCCAGCCGCTCACTTCCGAATTGCGCGAGCGTGCGAGTGTAGAGGTCGACGTAGGGAAGAAAGCGCCCTGGATCGCCGCCGATGATCGCGAGCATGAGCGGAAAGCGGTAGCGGGCCGCACGTACGACCGATTCGGGACTGCCGCCGACGCCGATCCACACTTTTAGGCTCGCCGGCGAGATCGGCGGATAGACGCGCTGATTTCGCAGTGGCGTACGCATCGTCCCGTTCCAGTCGAACGGCTTCCCCGCGCGATCCGCCTCGAGCGCCTTCGCGAAGAGGTCGACCTTCTCCTCGAACAGCGTCTCGTAGTCGTTCAGATCGAACCCGAAGAGCGGGAAGGACTCCGTGAACGACCCGCGTCCGAGGATCACCTCGGCGCGGCCGTTCGAGACGGCGTTCAGCGTCGAAAAGCGCTCGAACACGCGGATCGGGTCGTCGGAGCTGAGGACGGTGACGGAGGTGCCGAGGCGGATCCGTTTCGTGGGGCTGGCGATCGCGGCGAGCACGATCTCCGGCGCCGAGATCGCGAAGTCGGGGCGGTGATGCTCGCCGAGGCCGATGAAGTCGATTCCCAGATCGTCGGCGAGGACTGCTTCCTCGACGACGTTGCGGATCACCTCCGCATGCGTTGCGCCGGGAGTGAGGTCGCCGAAAGTGTCGAGGCCAAGTTCGATTTGCACCGCGTCAGCGTACCGCGCGCCGTCGCGGCCGTCCCGGCGGCAGGCGATCGAGCGTGCGCGTGAACGCGTGCAGAACGTTCTGGTCCCAGCTCGCGTACGTGAACAGGACGCCGGAGTCGGTTGCTGTGACGGATGGCGGCGCGTTCGAGTCACCGGGGGCGGCGATGTCGAACGGCTGGGGATCGAGGGCGGCGGCATCGCCCGTCAAACGAATGGCGCGGAACGC
>DASYSN010000024.1:0-11909 GCA_036003305.1 Thermoanaerobaculia bacterium | reverse complement strand
GCCACCAAGGCTGCCGTCGAAGAAGGCATCGTTCCGGGCGGCGGCGTTGCGCTGCTCCGCGCGGTCGAAGCCGTCACCGCGGTCAAGGCCGAGGGCGACATGAAGGTCGGCGTCAACATCATCAAGCGCGCACTCGAAGAGCCGTTCCGCCAGATCGTCTTCAACGCAGGACATGAGGGCTCCGTGCTCCTCAACGACGTGAGGGCGAAGGGCGGCACCTGGGGCTTCGACGCCCGCAACGAGAAGATGGTCGACATGCTGCAGGCAGGCATCATCGATCCGGCCAAGGTGACGAAGCAGGCGCTCATCAACGCCTCCTCGATCGCCGGCCTCATGCTCACCACCGAAGCACTCGTCTCCGAGATCAAGGAAGACGAGAAGGGCGGCGGTGGCAACCCCGCGGCCGGTATGGGCGGCGGCATGGGCGGGATGTACTAGTCGTTAGTGCTGAGTGGTTAGTGCTTAGGGCGCGTCGCGAGACGCGCCCTTTTTCGTTCGCGCGTCCACTGCGACGAGCGGCGCGTCCAGTGCGACACCCTCCCGCGTCCAGTGCGACACTCCCCGGCGTCCACTGCGACACCCCCCTGCGTCCAGTGGACATCAGGCCGCGCCCACTGCGACACCCCCCTGCGTCCACTGGACATCGGGCTGCGTCCACTGCGACACCCCGCCGCGTCCACTGGACATCGGGCTGCGTCCACTGCGACGTCCGCCGCGTCCAGTGGACATCGGGCTGCGTCCACTGCGACGTCCGACCGGTCAGCCGCGTGTAGGGGCCGGCTCTCAGCCGGCCCTCGGTGCGGCTAAGAGCCGCACCCTACACGGTTTAGCGGGCTACAGTCCCGCAAAGAGCGCGGCGAAGATCTCCACGCCGCGCTTTACGTAGTCGATGCGGACGTTTTCGTTCGCGGCGTGCTGGTTGTTGTCGTAGTTGACGATCGGCAGGCCGACGGCGGGGGTCTTGCCGCCGTTCATGAAGAGGTACATCGGGACGCTGCCGCCGAGGGATGGGGCGCGGAGGGGAGCGGTACCGGTACCTTCGGTGATGGCGGCGATGGCGCGCGCGGAGAACGGCGAGTCGAGCGGCGTGCGTGCCGCGGGATAGCCGGCGCCCCACGTCATCTTCACGACGCGCGGGTGCGCCAGAAGCACAGCGGCGTCGGGCGTCTCGTGCACGATGAACCACCCCTGAGACGCGAGGAACGACTCCACGCGACGCTGCACGCCCTCGGGCGTCTGCGCCGGCACGAGGCGGAAGTCGATCGACGCTGACGCCGTCGATGGAATCGCGTTCGACGCCTTCGCGCCGACGTGCCCCGCTTCGAAGCCGCGGAGATTCAGCGCCGGCGCGAGGATCTGCAAAGCGAGCGGGCGCCCTTCCCCTTCCGTCCGTCCGAGCGCGAGCTCGTGGTTGAGCGAGCTGTCGACGTCGGGGAACTCCGCGATGGCCGCCCGTTCGGCGGCGGTCAGCGGCGTCACATCGTCGTAGAAGCCGGGAATCAGGATCTTCGCCTCGGTGTCGCGCAGGCTGTCGATCAGATGCGTCAGCGCGACGATCGGATTCGGCGCCCAATTGCCGTAATGGCCGCTGTGCAGCGGACGCGAAGGACCGTAAGTCGTCATCTCCACGTCGGTGACGCCGCGCGCGCCGAAGTAGAGCTGCAGCTTGCCGCTCTGGTGCACCGGGCCGTCGCAGATCATCCAGCCGTCCGTGCGCAGCTCGTTCGCATACTGCTTCAGATACGCGGCGAGGTGCGGCGAGCCCGCCTCTTCTTCGCCCTCGAAGACGAAGCGGATCCGCGCCGCCGGCTCGACGTGCGCCGCCTTCATCGCGTCGATCGCCGCGAGCATGGCGATGATCGGTGCCTTGTCGTCGCTGGCCGAGCGGCCGTACAGCCGGCCGTCTTTGATCACCGGCGACCACGGAGGCGTCGCCCACTGCGCCGGGTCGACGGGCTGGCCGTCGTAATGCGCATAGAAGTTGATGACGCGGTCACCCTTCCCCCACTCCGCGATCACGATGGGCGGTGCCGCAGTATTTTCATCGCCCTTGCGGGCGATCCGGAGCAGCCGCGCCTCGATCCCGCGCCTGCCGAACATCGCCACGAGCGCCGCGGCGTTCTTCTCGATGCCGTCGTGATCGGAGGCGACGTTCGGGAGCGCCACGAACGAGCGGAGCTCGTCCACGATCTCCGCCTCGTGCTGCTGCACGTGGGCTCGCGCCGCCTGGGCGGCCGTCAGTGCGGCGGAGAGCGCGGCGGCGAGGATCATCGCGTCAGTACGTCGTGCAGCAGGTTGATGTCGACCGACTTCGGTTTCCGCGGGAGCGGCAGATCGACGTCGACGGTCTTCGTCTGATTGCCGATCACGACCATCGATCCCATCTTCGCGACTGCTCCCTTGTCGAACGTGAGGTAAAGCGGAACGATCGTCGTGAAATCGTTCGGCACCTCCGACTGCGTGATGGTGCCGCTGATGTGGTACTTGCCGCCGCCGGAGTCGGCGACCTTCAGATCGCCGGCGAGCTTCGGCGCGTCGATGCCGTAGACCCACTGTTTGAAGAACCAATGGACATTGCCGTCCGGCGCGATCTTCATCATCGGCGTCGCGTGCTTCTGTACGATCGCCTCGAAGTCGGCCGTCGACGGGTTCTTGCCCGCGTACGTCGTCGCAAAGTCGGTCATCATCGCGGCGAAGTTCTCATCGCGGTTCTGCTTCTTCGGATCGCTCATCAGCATCCGGAGCATGTGGAGGACGAACGCCCCCTTCTCGTAAACGATGATCCGGTATCCGCCGCGATCCTGCCAGGTGCTGAGCCGGAATCCCTGCGTGATCGGGCCAGCGTCTTCGTTTGTGATCGTCGCCCGGATCGGCCGTTCGAAGATCTCCTTCCGCCGCTTTTCCCAGAAGTCGTCGTAAGCCTTCGGTCCCTTCGTGAACTGCAGGACCAACGCCGCCGAGAACTCCGCGAACCCTTCCGACAGCCACTGGTCGTGATAGCTCGCCCAACCGACCTGATGTCCCCACCACTGGTGCGCGAATTCGTGCGGGCCGACGAGATCGACGAACTCCGACATCCCGAGCCCGAAGCCGAGGTTGTGCCGGACCGTGCTGCCGACGAAGGCGAGGTACGGCATGTAGATCAGGCCCGGCCACGACTGTCCGAAAAACCACTGCGACTGCTGCGTGATCGCGACGTGGTTGTCCGCGAGCGGACCGAAAAAGACCTTGCCCGCGCGCGCCATGTTCGCGCCGTCGGCGAATGCCGCCTGCGCGAGCGAGCTCGTGTCGATGCGGACACCGCCCTGCAGCTCCTCCCGGCCGGATCCGCCGGCGTCCGCCGCCTGGTTGAGGCGCTTGATGATGTCCGGCTCGCCGGGGTTGGTGTAGACCTCGAGGGTCATTCCGCTCTGCGCGTCGTTCTGCGTCAGCTTCTTGAACTTGCCGTAGTTGAAGCCCGCGACGCGGATCGGATGCTCGCTCTTCCAGACCGAGACGCGCTGATCGCCCTCGACGCGGTTCTCCGTCTCCTTGCCGGTCGCGACGATCTGGTACTTCTCCGGATAACGGAACGTCAGCTCGAACATCGACGGCTCTTGGAACGAGCCGACGTTCGGGTACCAGCTCTGGCGCGCGCTCACGGTGTAGTTCCCGTCGCCGGCTTCCTCCATGACGCGTTTATCGATCCCGTGATACGTGACGCGGACGAGGAGCTTGTCGCCCTTGCGGACGTGCTTCGGGAAGATCAGAGCGGCGTCATCGTCCTCGTCCGCCTTCTGCTGCACGAACGCGACGCTCGTCCAGGCGGGCGGGTTCGCCGTTGCGGGCGAGAACGCGACGTCGTCGATCCGCAGTTTTCCTACCATCGAGAGCGGCAACACCTGAAAGTTGTTCGTCGCCGTCAGCGTCATCGTGGTCTTGCCGGAGACCTCGGCATTCGGGGCGATCGTGGTGTCGACCGAGTAGAGCTCCGCGGTGGCCGGACGCGCGACGCGCGCGGCGCGGCCCGACGCGATCTCGCTCTCGAGGTCCGCGAGGTACCAGAAGCCGCGCTTGATCGCGTCGACGTTGAAAAACATCGTCTTCTCGCCGCCGTCGTCGATGTGCAGGCCGAGGGCGTTGACGCCGCGCGGATCGACCGCGAGAATCGCCGGCGGCAGGTTCTTGCCGCGGATGTACGCGAGGAAGAGCGGCGGATCGGCCGGGTCCTCGACGTCCTGCAGCACCCTGATGTGAAGGTTCGTCTTCAGTTCCTTGCGCTCGTACTTGAGGAAGTCGTCGAGCGCCTTGTTCGCCTCGGGAGCGACGGTTCCCTTGTCCGGCCCGCCGGCCTTCGCGATCAGTTGCGAGTCGAAAAAAACACCCGAGGTGAACGTCTCCGTCAGCACCTTCAACTTGTCGTCGCCGGAACTGAGCGCCAGCGTGTGCCGTTCGACGTCCGTCGCCGGAGTGAGCGTGTACGTTCCCTCGCCGACGAACACGCAGCCGACGTCCACGTTGTCGACCGGCGGAAGGAGATACAGCGCGCCGTTCAGCTTGAAGTGGTAGACGTCGCGGTCGAATTCGTAATTGTTGACGGCGATGATCCGGTCGTCGGGACGCGCCGTCCGAAACGCCGCGTAGATCGGGTTGGAAGCGACGGGAACCGCGGTGGCGGCGAAGAGCGAAGTCGACGCGAGCAGCAAGACAACAGCGCTCGCAAACAGCCGGCGAGGAATCACGGGGAGGTCTCTTTTCTCGGTGGAGTGGCGGGCGCCGTCATTATATCGCGAGCGACCGCCAGGAACTCCTCCCGCAGCGATTCACGCGCGGCGACCAGATCGCGGCGGCGCATCGCGCGCAACCGGCCGATCAGGACGTCCGCCGTCTCGAAGACGCGATACGCCTCGAATCCGAGAAAGGGGATGACGAGCAATGCCGCGACCGCGGCGATCGCGCCGAAGAAGTGATACGCCACGATCACGTAGACGATCCACGTCACTGGAAAGAGAAGCAGCGACCCGATGAACTTCATCGTCGCCATCAGCTCCGTCTCTTCCCTCGAGAAACGTTTCGCGAGAAAGCCGACGAGCCGGTACGTCGGATAGTGCAGCAGCGCGCCGGCGGCCGCGATCGGCAACTGCACGATGACGCGCACGATCGTCCACGCGCGGAATCGCAGCACCAGCTCATGCGGCTCCAGCTTCGCCCGCCGCAGCTCCTCGGCGAACCGCGTCACCTCCGACGCGAGCCGCGCCAGCCGCTCGGGATCGTGCTCGCAGAGGTAGTGGTAGCCATCGACGAACTGCTTTCGCAGCGCGAATTCGCCGCTGACGTCGGTGCGGTCGCTGAAGATGCCTTCCGCGTTCTCGACGAGCTCCAGCGCCGCACGAGAATCCGCCTGCAGTGTGACGGCGGCGAGTCCGCGCTCGATGTCACCCGTCAGTTCCTCGACCGTGTCGTTCGCGCTCACGTTCATCGGCGCGCCGAAGAGGACGAACACGTCGCTGCGGAACGTCCCTTTGGCGGAGTAGTAGATGCCGACCGGCACGATCGTGAGGTTTGGCAACGAGGCGCCGAGAGCGATGCGCGCGGCTCCGGTCTTGAGCTCGCGCAGACGCGCGTCGCTGTGGGTCGTCCCTTCCGGAAAAATCGCGACGCCGCCGCCGTGCTCGAGGATCTCGCGAGCGCGCGCGAACGTCTCCTCGTTCGAGCCGGCGACGTTGTCCTGCCTGCGATAGACGGGGATCGAGTCGAAGAGCTTCGCGAACCAGCCGATCAGCGGATACCGGAACAGCGGCGCCTTCGCCAGAAACGACACCTGGCGCGGCGCGTAGCAGAGAACGAAGAGTGGATCGATCAGACCGTTCGGATGATTGACCGCGAAGATCACCGGCGCGTCGCGCGGCAGATGCTCGAGTCCCGAGACTTCGACGCGCCGGTAGAAGACTTCGATCGCGAAACGGAACAGCCGGACGATGAAACGTCTCATGCCGCAACGCGAGCGCCGCGCCACGCCGCGTACGACCAGATCACGCCGCCGGCGAGGATCGCCACCGGCACGATCAGAAACGCGCGCTGCAGCGAGCTGATATCGGACAGGTATCCGATCAGCGGCGGCGACGGAACATCGCCGAGGACGTGCATGAGGAGGATCGACAACGCCAGCGCCGTGGCCCGCTCGCCCGGTGAGACGAGGTTCACGATCGCGGAGTTCACCGGGCCTGTCGACGCGAACACGAGCACCTCCGCGGCCACCATCGCCGGCAGCCAGACGCTCTTGTTCGGATGGGTGAACGCGATGAGCGTCAGCGGCGCCGCGAGGATCGACGTGATCCCGCAGAGCCAGAGGTACGACTCCTTCGTGAACTTCAGGAGATAGTCGCTGAGCCACCCGCCGGCGAACGTCCCGACGAACCCCGTGACGAGCACGATCGCGCCGAAGGTGACGGTCGCATCCTCCCGCGACATCCCGCGCACCCGTTCCATGAACGCGGGCGTCCACACGCCGAGGCCTCCCAGCGCGAACGTCCACATCGCGTAGCCGATGCACGTGAGGAGGTATTGGCGGTTGTGGAAGAGGCGAAGATAGCTTTGGAGAGGGGAGGCGGGAGAAGGGAGAGCGGAGGAGGACATCTCTTCTCCGCTCTCCCCTCTCCCCTCTCCCCTCTGATCGTGCAACCCCCGCGGCACCTCGCGAACGAACATGACGAGCAGCGCGAGGAGGAGTCCCGGCGCTCCAGCGACCCAGAACGCGGCTCGCCATCCGAAGTGCTTGTCGACGAGACCGCCGACCATGTAGCCGGCGGCCGAGCCGACCGGAATCGCGGCGAAGAAGACGGCGAAGACACGGCCGCGCTTCTCGAGTGGAAAGTGATCGGAGAGGAGGGCCGGCGCGATCGTGCCGTAGGCTGCCTCGCCCACTCCGACTGTTGCGCGCGCGGTGAACAGCGACGCGAAGCCCTGAGCGAAACCGGCGGCCGCCGTCGCCACGCTCCAGATCGCAACGCCGAGCGCGATCAGAGGCGGGCGGCGCTTCCGGTCACCTAACGTCCCGAACACCGGGGACGTCAACATGTAAACGATGATGAAGCCGGTCGCGAGGGAGCCGAGCTGGGTGTCGCTGAAGTGCAGGTCGCGCTTGATCGCCTCGAGAACGGAGGACAGAACCCACCGGTCGAGGTAGTTGAAGAGGTTGATGAAGGTCAGAACGGCGAGCGCGTAGGCGGCGGCGCGGGACGCTGCTTTATCAGAGACGGCGTCACGACCGCGTTGCGACATCGTTTCAGTGTAAAGGGAAACTCGATCGCCACACGATCGTAAACAGAGCGAGCCCGCAGGGGCGGTTATCATGAGGCAATCCATGAAGCGTTACGCCCCATACCTGGTCTGCGCGGCAGGATTGCTCGTCCTCTTCCTGCTGATGCCGTACTTCAACGCGGCGCAGCCGCGGGGCATCCGCGTCACGGCAGGACAGGCGCGCGCCATCGCGGACGCGGCCGCGCAGAAGCAGGTCGGGATTCCGATCGACCGCGCATGGAGCGTCGCGTCCTGGCAGGAGTCAGCGCGCCTGCGCAAGCAGCTCGAGCCGGATCTCGAGCTCCGCCGGAAGGCGACGGACGACCCGGTCGTCGGCCCTCGTCTCGGCTCCTACCACTTCATCTACTACCGGCGCGGACTCGAAAAGTTCCCGGAGTACGGCTACGTCACGGTCGATCCCGTCACCGGCGATGTCTTGGGCGCACGCCGCCGGCTCCGTAACGAGGCAGTCGGTGCGAAGGTGCCGTGGCAACAGCTCCAGCCTCGCGCCGACGCGTTCGTTCGCTCGCGCACATTCCGCGGCGCGCCGGCGCCGCAGTTCGAGTCGGCGCGGCCGACCGAGTACCTGTCGCGCACCGATTGGACATTCCGGTATCGCGTCAAGACGAACTTCGCGATCGGAAACGTCGTTCCCTATCTCTACGTCTACTTCGCCGGCGACCGCTTCGCCGGGTGGGAGCTGGCCGAGGAGTATGCCGACGGCAGCGCTTACCGCGGCGAGACGAGCGAGATCGCCGGCATCCTCGCGCGCTACGCGATGAACTTCACGCTGCTCATCGCGCTGCTCATCATCTTTCTGAAGAAGTACCACGCCGGCGAGGTCGGCGTGCGCACCGGCTCGATGCTCTTCGCGGCCGTCCTCGTCTGCTGCCTCATCCTCGACTGCATCATCGGAGGCCCGGCCACCGAGGGGAGCTCCACGGGCGGCCTGGACGGCCAAACCACCGCCTGGACCTACATGGCGTTCAAGTTCCTGCTGTACGACTCCGTGATCGCCGTGCTGGTGTTCTTTGCCTGGTCGGTCGGCGAGAGCTACGCGCGGGAGCGCTGGGGCGAGCGTCTCGCGTCCTTCGACGCGTTACTGCGCCGCGACGCCATGAACGCGACGGTCGGACGGTCGGTGTTGCACGGCGTCCTCTTCGCTCCCGGCGTCGCGGCCGCGGCGTTTCTCAGCGCCGCCATCGGACTGGCGTTCCACTTCGTCCACGTTTCTTTCGGCATCGGCAGCGACATGTATCTCGACCTCGGCGGACCTGCCGTCGCGGTGCTCTTCTCGCTGCTCGACGCGATTGTCTATCCGGTCCTCGCACTCTGCCTGCTCGCCGGATCGCACCGCCGGCGCGCGCTGCCAGTCGGGATCGCGCTGATGGTGATCGTCGGCATGGTCGGCGCGGTCTGCGACGTTCCGACCGATCCTTTCCTCCCGCGACTCCTCTTCGATTTCGGCGGCATCGCCGCGGCGATCGGCATATTCCTCGGCTGCGACCTGCTGACGACGTCCGTCGCGTTGTTCGGCGGGACGCTCCTGTCGGCGTCCCTGCCTCTTCTGAGCGTGGCACGCGGCCCGGTGCTCTCACAGATCGGAGCGACGGTCGCGGCGCCTGTGCTCGTCCTCGCGGTCTTCGGCGCGATCGCGGTCCTGACGCGGCGCGAGATCGTCTACACGTATGAAGACCTCGCGCCGCACGTGAAGCGGATCGTCGAGCGTGAGCGCGTGAAGGCCGAGATCGACGCCGCGAACCGCATTCAGGCGGCACTGCTGCCGCTCGACACGCCGTCACTCGCCGGCGCCTCGGTCGCGTCGCACTATCGCGCGGCGACGGAGATCGGCGGCGACTACTTCGACTTCCTCCCACAGCCGAACGGCGAGATCGGAATCGCATTCGGCGACGTCTCCGGACACGGCCTCACGAGTGGAATCGTGATGGCAATGGCGAAGGCGGCGCTGCTGGTCCAGGTCGACAACGACGCTTCGCCGCGCGCGGTGATGGCCGTCCTCAATGACATCGTCATGAAGACGGCGCCGCGCCGCATCCTGATGACCTTCTTCTTCGGCCTGCTCGATCCGCGCTCGCAGGTCCTTCGCTTCTCGTCGGCGGGCCATCTCGATCCGTACGTCTATCGCGCCGCAACCGGCGAGCTGCAGCCGCTCTCGTCGTGGGGATTCCCGCTCGGCGTCCGCCGCCGCGAGCCGTTCCGCGAGCACACCGCGGAGTTCTCCGCCGGAGACCGGCTGATCCTCTACAGCGACGGATTGATCGAGGCGGTCGACGACGACGGCGAGCCGTTCGGCTTCGATCGCTTCGAGCGAACCCTCCGCGAGCACGGCCACTCGACCGCCGAGGAGATCAAGAAGGCGCTGCTGAACACCGTGCGGAAGTTCACCAGGAACCGCCCGCCGGAGGACGATCAGACGCTGGTCGTCGTCTCGTTCGACGAAGAAGCCGAGCGCGAAGCGATCGCATAACTTCAGAGAGACTCTGAACCAGTTCTTCCGGGTCCTTTCCCAAGGCTTACGCCTTGGGCTACCCGTAGCTGGCACGCGCTTCTCGTTCCAGCACCGGATCCTTCGTCGTCCTCCGCTTCGCTGCGGCGACTCAGGATGACAGTTCTTAACGGGCCGTCGCGTAGTTTCCACTGTCATCCTGAGGTGGCGGAGCGGCGGAGCCGCGTAGCGCACCGAAGGATCCGGTGCTGAAACGAGACACGCCTTCCAGCTATCGATATTTCGCCGCTCCGCGGCAGAGTCCCCGATTGCGCATCGACGAACCGCGATTGCAGCTTGGAACGCCGCAGGTGCAAGTTCCCACGTTCCACTTACAAGTTCCCGCGTTGCAGTTGCAAGTTCCCGCAGCATGCAGTTGCCAGTTCCTGGCTTGCAGTTGCCAGCTCCGGCCTTGCGCGTGGAATCGCAGCGCGCACGATAGACTTGCGCCGCATGCCCCAGCCCGAACCGAACAAAGTCATCTACTCCATGGTCGGAGTCTCGAAGTTCCATGCGAAAAAGCAGGTCCTGAAAGACATCTACCTCTCCTACTTCCACGGCGCGAAGATCGGTGTCATCGGTCTCAACGGATCGGGAAAGAGCTCGCTCCTCCGCATCCTAGCCGGCGTCGACCGCGACTTCCTCGGCGAGACGGTGCTCTCGCCCGGCTACACCGTCGGCTTCCTCGAACAGGAGCCGCAGCTCGATGAGACGAAGAGCGTGCGCGAGATCGTCGAGCAGGGCGTGCAGCCGATCGTCGACCTGCTGAAGGAGTTCGACGAGATCAACAACGCCTTCGGCGATCCCGACGCCGACATGGACAAGCTGATGGAGCGCCAGGCGAAGGTGCAGGACCAGCTCGACGCCACCGGCGCCTGGGACCTCGACTCCAAACTCGAGATGGCGATGGACGCGCTCCGCTGCCCGCCCGGCGAGACGTCGTGCGCGACGCTCTCCGGCGGCGAGAAGCGCCGAGTCGCGCTCTGCCGGCTGCTGCTCCAGCAACCCGACATCCTGCTGCTCGACGAGCCGACGAACCACCTCGACGCCGAGTCGGTTCAGTGGCTCGAACAGCACCTCCAGAAATATCCCGGCACCGTCATCGCGGTGACGCACGACCGCTACTTCCTCGACAACGTCGCCGGCTGGATCCTCGAGCTCGATCGCGGAGAAGGAATCCCGTGGAAGGGCAACTACTCGTCGTGGCTCGAACAGAAGCAGGAGCGGCTGCGGCGCGAGGAGAAAGCGGAGTCGCAACGCCAGAAGACGCTCGAGCGCGAGCTGGACTGGATCCGCATGTCGCCGAAAGGGCGCCACGCGAAGGGGAAGGCGCGCATCAATCAGTACGAAGCGCTGCTCAACGAACAGACGCAGGAGAAGATCAACGACCTCGAGATCTACATCCCGCCCGGCCCGCGCCTCGGCAGCGTCGTCGTCGAATCGAACGACGTTCGCAAAGCATTCGGCGAGCTGCTGCTCATCGACGAGATGACGTTCATGCTGCCGCCCGGCGGCATCGTCGGCGTGATCGGCCCGAACGGCGCCGGCAAGACGACGCTCTTCCGCATGATCACCGGGCAGGAGACTCCCGACGGCGGCTCGCTGCGCATCGGCGAGACCGTGCAGCTCGCGTACGTCGATCAGAGTCGCGACGCGCTGCCGGGCGACGCCAACGTGTGGGAGGCCATCTCCGACGGGAAGGATCTGCTCAATCTGGGCAAGCGCACGATGAACTCGCGGGCCTACGTCGCCGGCTTCAACTTCAAGGGTGCCGACCAGCAGAAGCGCGTGAAGGACCTCTCGGGCGGCGAGCGCAACCGCGTGCACCTGGCGAAGCTGGTGAAGAACGGCGGCAACCTGCTCTTGCTCGACGAGCCGACGAACGACCTCGACGTCGAGACGATGCGCTCGCTGGAAGAAGGCCTGGCGGGGTTCGCGGGCTGCGCGGTGATCATCAGCCACGACCGCTGGTTCCTCGATCGGTTAGCGACGCACATTCTGGCTTTCGAAGGCGACAGCCGCGTCGAGTGGTTCGAGGGCAACTTCCAGGAGTATGAGCGGGACAAGATGCGGCGGCTCGGAACCGATTCCATCATTCCCCAACGCATCAAGTACAAGAAGTTCT
>DASYSN010000023.1:0-9799 GCA_036003305.1 Thermoanaerobaculia bacterium | reverse complement strand
CCCGGGAATGTGCTAGATTCGTCCCGGTTTTCCTGGTCCCGGCTTTATGTCTAAACCAGCAGAAAGACACGCAGAGCTCCTCGACCAGATCCTGAAACCGTTCGATCTGAGCCACGACTTCGGGCGGAAGCGCGCCTATGAGGCGGCCATCGACTACGCGCGCCAGAACCTGATCGACGACCCGCATTGCAACGACTTCCTGGCGGCCGCGGCTGAGCGCCTCGGCTTCGCCCCCATCTCGTTCGACACTATCGAAAACCGCGTCAAAGTGCCGAAGAACGCCTGGCTCGACGTCTGGATCAGCGACGAGGACGACGAGGTGGCGTTCACCGGAACGAAGGAGGGGATCCAGTACATGATCGACCTCCTGAGCCACCTCCGCGACGCCGCCGACCCAGAGCAGCACATCCACCTCGACCGCGGCATGCTCCCGATGACCGAGAACTCCGCGAATCTCGTCCTCTTCAAGGAAGAAGAGTCGTGGTTCACCGGGACGGCGGGCGAGGGGGCGGGCGACTTCCCGCAGCGCGACATCGATGCGAAGCAGATATACGCGATCCAGTTCGTCCACTACCCGCCGGACGACCTCCCGATCACGGCGCACAAGCTCTATCGCGTCGTCAAAGTCGACGAGGACGACGGTATCTCGCCGACCGTCAAAGAGTTCCCCGAGGGAGCGCAGGATCGCTACTGCAAGGTGACCTTCGTGGCCGATAACGACGAGCGCTTCACCTACAGCTTCCACCTCGACGACCCCGCCGTGAACTACTTCACCCACCGCGAGATCCTCAAACTCGCGATGCGGACGGTGTAGCGGTCCTACACCACCTGCGCGCAGAACTTACAGCGCGTGGCTTTGATGGGGATCGCGGAGAGGCACTGGGGGCAGTCGCGGGTGTTCGGGGCTTGCGGTTCGGGTTTGCGGCGCAGCGCGTTGAACCACTTCACGACGAGGAAGACGGCGAACGCGACGAGCACAAAGGCGATCACGTTGTTGAGGAACACGCCGTAGTTCAGCGTCGCGGCGCCGGCGGCTTTGGCCTGGGCGAGCGTGTCGTAGTGCTTGCCGTCGAGCGCGAAGAAGTGGTTCGCGAAGTCCTGATGACCGGTGAGCAGGCCGATCGGCGGCATGAGGATGTCTTCCGTGAACGACTTCACCACCGTGGCGAACGCCGCACCGATCACCACGCCGACGGCGAGGTCGAGCACGTTCCCCTTGAGCGCGAACTCCTTGAATTCTTTCAGCATGTTCCCTCCGCCGTGCACAGGATAAACTCAACCCCATGATCCGGACGATCGCCGTCATCGGCACCGGGACGATGGGACGCGGCATCGCGTATCTCGCCTCCGTCGCCGGCTATGACACCGTGCTGCACGACAGCGACGCGGCCGCGCTCGACGCGGCGCGCGAGTCGATCGAGTCGACGCTCGCCAAAGGCATCGAGAAGCAGAAGATCAGCGCCGACGACGCACACGCCGCCATCGAGCGGATGCAGATGGTGGCGGACCTCGAGCCGGCCGTCCGCGACGCGGACCTGATCATCGAAGCGGTCCCGGAGAATTTCGACCTCAAGAAGAACCTCTTCGCGCAGGCGGACCTCTTCTGCGCCGAGGAGGCGATCCTCGCGTCGAACACCTCGTCGATCTCCATCAGCAAACTCGCGGGGAACGTCGAGCGGCGCGACCGCTTCATCGGCATGCACTTCTTCAACCCGCCGCACGTGATGAAGCTCATCGAGCTCGTTCGCGGCGAGCGCACCTCGGACGCGACGTTGGAAAGCGTCCGCGCCGTCGCCGAGAAGATGGGGAAGACGCCGATCGTCGTCAGCGACTCGCCCGGCTTCGCCACCTCACGGCTGGGCGTCGCGATCGGCCTCGAGGCGATGCGCATGCTCGAAGAAGGCGTCGCCACCGCGGCCGACATCGATCGCGCCATGGAGCTCGGCTACAACCATCCGATGGGCCCCCTCCGCCTCACCGATCTCGTCGGCCTCGACGTCCGACTCGGCATCGCCGAGTACCTCGCCGAGACCCTCGGCCCGCGCTTCGAGCCGCCACAGATCCTGCGCGACATGGTCCGCGAGGGAAAGTTGGGCAAGAAGACAGGCCGCGGTTTCTACGAGTGGCCGGGTGAGTGAGTCTTACGGCGCCTTCGCATACGCATACGACCAGTCGCTAGGGCGCAGTTTCTTCTCCGCCGTGCGCGGCGTGCTCGACGACGTGCTGTACAAGTACCCGTCGCGCGGGAAGACGCATCTCGACCTCGCATGCGGCACCGGCCTGGTGCTGGAGCACATGCAGAAGAAGCACGGGTTCCGCTCGACCGGTGTAGACGCATCGCTCCCGATGCTGGCGCTTGCGCGAAAGCGTGCGGCGCCACACCTGATCGCGTGCGACCTGCGCACGCTCGCGATCCGGAAGCGCTTCGCGCGGGTCACCTGCCTGTACGACAGCCTCAACCACATGCTGACGCGCGACGACCTCCTCGCCGCGTTCCGGGCGGTCCGCGGCGTCATGTCCGCCGACTCGCTCTTCTTCTTCGACATGAACCACCCCGACATCTACCCGGCCGTCTGGGGGATGCGCGAGCCGTACGTGTCGAGCGGGAAGGACCATCACCTGGAGATCGCGACGAAGTACCGCCGCCGCGAGCGCCGCGGCTACGGCCGCGTCACCGGCTGGGCGCGGCTTCCGGACGGCGAGCGCGTCAACATCCGCGAGACGCACGAGCAATTCGCCTGGAAGCAGAGCGAGATCGAGGCGCTGCTCGCCGCCGCCCGCCTCGGCGTGGTCGAGATGATCGACTTCGACCCCTTCCAGGAGATCCAGGCGCTCGACACCGAGGGGGTGAAAATGTTTTTCGTCTGCAACGCGTTACGTGTGAATCCATGAAGCCGCTGGAAAAGACCTTCGACATCGGTGGAGTGCGGATCGATCCGCCGCTCGCCCTCGCGCCGATGGCCGAGGTGACCGATACCTACTACCGCAGCCTGGTCAAAGAGCTGGGCGGCGTGGGGCTCGTCGTCTCGGAGTTCATCTCCTCGGAAGGGCTGACGCGGAAGAACGACCGCAGCCACAAGATGCTCCTCTTCGAAGAGCATGAGCGGCCCGTGGCGATCCAGATCTACGGCGGCGATCCCGACCGCATGGACGACGCCGCGGCGATCGTCGAGCAGCAGGGCGTCGACATCGTCGACATCAACATGGGCTGCCCGGTGCGGAAGATCGTCGCCAGTGGCGCCGGCTCGGCGATGCTGAAGGATTTCGACAAGGCCTCACGCGTCGTCGAGAAGATCCGCAAGCGCGTCAAGATCCCGGTCACGGTGAAGGTGCGCAAAGGGTGGGAGAGCGACGACGTCCTCCCGCTGCTGAAGCGCTTCGAGGAGATCGGCGTTGCGGCAATCGCCATTCACGGCCGCACGCGCAGCGAGGCGTACACCGGCGCGAGCGACTGGGCCTACATCGCGCACGTGAAATCGAACCTCACGATTCCAGTGTGGGGGAACGGCGACGTGAAGAACCCGGCCGACGCGATCCGGATGTTCGAGCAGACGAAGGTCGACGGCGTGATGATCGGCCGCGCGGCGCTCCACAATCCGTTCATCTTTCGCGACATCGTCGCGCATGCGAACGGCGACCAAGTGCTCGACGAGCTCGATCGCCGCATCGACGCCATGCAGCGCTACCTCGGCAAGATCGACGCCGCCCAGCAGATCGACAAGTGGAAGCTCCACAAAGCGCGCACCGTCGTCGGTTGGTTCTCCCGCGGCATCGCCCACGGCAAGGACATCCGCAACGGACTGCAGGACATCACGTGTGTTGGCGACGTGCAGGCGATATTGGATCGGTTCCGAGAGTCGGTCGCGGCGTAGCCGATGCCTTTTCCGCCGCACATCGAGCGCGTTCTCGATCACTACGGCATCACTCCTGACACCAAGGCGGCGCTGTACGACCTCTATCTGTCGATGGGCGACGAGGTGCTCGAGGTGTTCGCCGACGCTGCCGATGGGGTGACCGCGGCTTCGACACTGACGCCGGACGACACGCTGAACCTGAAGCGTGCGGCCGTCGAACGTTACCTGCACCGGAACCATCCGCAGTGGCTCGCCGGCAAACCGACGCCGAGCTTCTGGCATCCGCGCGCGGCGGAGGGCCGCGCCTCGGGGCTGGTGCTTCCGATCGAGAACCGCATCGATGACGTCGCGCGTTCGATCGTCGGCCCATCGCAGCCGATTCCGGACGGAGTCCTACTCCTCGGCCGCAACGCGCACTTCGGCGGCCGTGCCGAGACGATCTCGTTCGACCTCGCCGCCGCCTCGCTCGACGACGCCATCGCCCTCGGCCAGGCCGACGGGCAGCAGCACACGGTCCCCGGCTCGGCAGGCGAGACGAGCGGCACGCTCGACGCCGGCCAGCACGTGGCACTTCTCTGGGAGATCCAGCCGAACGTCTACAAACCGTCCGGCGACCGCAATCGCGCCATCGCGAAGATCTACCGAAAACACCGCAACTGGCACGTCGTCACCCTCGCCGCCGCCATCGACTGGCTGCGCGAGAAAG
Source organism: Thermoanaerobaculia bacterium (assembly GCA_036003305.1). Lineage (GTDB taxonomy): Bacteria > Acidobacteriota > Thermoanaerobaculia > Gp7-AA8 > Gp7-AA8 > DASXHZ01. Next base: position 5,239 of record DASYSN010000023.1, on the reverse strand, counting down.
AGGCGAAAACGTTCATTCTGCGAGGCGACGCGCTCGCGCCGGCGCATGAGGTCAACCCGAACAAACCGGTCTCCCCGACCATCGTCGAACACCACGACCGGACCGTCGCCCAGGTCGTCTCCGCATTCGGTCTGACTCTCACCGAACCGTCGCCCGACGACGAGATGCTGGTTCTCAACGCCAACGTGATGAACCACGCGCTGCGCAAGCACGCCGCACAGCACGGCGTGCGCTCGGTCATGTGGCGCATCGCCTGACTTCGTGCGATCATTCCGCCGCCCAATCGTTCCAGAAAGGTCGACCCCATCGTGCGCGTTCCTGTCGCCGTAATCGCGGCTGTTGTGTCCTTATCTCTTGCCTCCTCCCTCTCCGCAGCAATCTCCGCAGCTCAGACGTTTCGCAATGCCACGCCCGAAGAATTGGCGATGAAGGAAGTCGCCACGGCGCCGGGAGCCTCGGCCGCGATCCTCGACTGGGCGCGCGTCGACGAGCTCGGCGCGATGTCGGAGTACTACCGCATCAAGGTTTTCACCGACGAAGGGAAGAAGTTCGCCGACGTCGAAGTGCCGTACTTCGCGTCGTATCCGTCCAATGGAGACGTCACCAATATCAACGCGCGCACCATCCATCCGGACGGCTCGATCGTGCCGTTCGACGGCAAGGTGTACGACAAGCTCCTCTACAAAGGGAGCCACGGTGTCGTTCGCGCGAAGACGTTCTCCCTCGCCGATGTCCGGCCGGGCAGCATCCTCGAGTATCACTACGTCGTCCGCTGGTCGTCCTACCTCCTGTCGGATACCGAATGGATCATCCAGAAAGACATTCCGATCGAGCACGCCAGTTTTTCGCTGACGGCATACGACGGACCCGAGTTCGGCTCGTTCTTCACCTACAGCGCGCTTCCGCCGGGGGTGATGCCGGCGCGCACCACCGCGCGGAACAAGTTTGGGTTGGAGATGTCGCACGTCCCTCCGTATCGCGAGGAGCCGTATTCGCTCCCCGCCGCGCAGGTCAAACCGCGGGTCGCGTTCTATTACACGTCCAGCCACATTCGCCCCGGCCAGTTCTGGGAGTCGCAGCCGAAGATCTGGCAGAAGGAGATCGAGGCTTTCCTCGGCCGTTCGGGTGATCTTTCGGCGACCGTGACGTCGACGCTCGGAGTGGAGCAGGACGCCAACGAGAAGCTGCGCAAGCTCTATGGCTTCGTTCAGACCCTGAAGAACCTCTCCACCGATTCGTCGGTGACGACGATCAAGGACGCGACCGGCGCGCGCGACGTCATCGCGAACAAAGGCGGTTCGTCTCACGAGTTGACGCGCACGTTCGTGGCGCTGGCGCGGAGCGCCGGCTTTGATGCGGACGTCGTCCGCGTCGCGCCGCGCGACGAGCGTTTCTTCAGCGACAAAATCCCCGACGCGGAACAGATGAGCGCCGAGGCCGCGGTCGTGACGGTGGGCGGGAAGCCGCTCTTCCTCGATCCGGGGACGCCGCACGCACCGTTCGGGTTGTTGTCGTGGGAGAAGTCGAACGTTCCCGCCATTCGGTTCACGAAGAGCGGTCCACAGTGGGTCAAGACGCCGCTCGACCCTCCGTCGGGTGCCATGCTGCAGCGGAAGGCCGACTTGCGGCTGGACGGCGACACGTTGAAGGGAACGATCGCCATCACCTTCCGCGGCCAGGAGGCGCTGATCCGGCGGCTCCGCGGCGACGATGAGACGGCGCGCAAGAAGGCGATCGAAGACGAGATCAAGGGGTGGTTCCCGAACGGCGCGGTGCTGAACGTCAAGAGCGCCGACGGGCTGTCGTCGGACGATGGCGCGATCGTGGTGAACTGCGACGCGGAGCTGCCCGGCATCGTCTCGCGCGCCGGGTCGCGCCTCATGGTGCCGCTCTCGGTGTTCGCCGCGTCGGCGAAGAACCCGTTCGCCGCCTCGACGCGGACGGGAATTCTCTACTTCCACTATCCGCGGCAGGAAGACGACGAGGTGAAGCTGACGCTCCCGCCGAAGTACACGGCCGGCTCGCATCCGCCGCCGCAGTCGCTCAATGCCGGTTCGTTCAGGTACGAGATGACGGTCGAGGACCATGGATCGGAGCTGACGATGAAGCGCTCCGAGATCATCGACGCCACGTTCGTCGACCCGGCGCAGTACTCCGGCGTCCGCATGTTCTTCAACGCCGCGACGATGGCCGACCAGCGTCCGCTGCTCATCAACCCGCCGGCCGAATGATCAGGATCGGGGCCGTTTTCCTCGCGATCGCGGTTACGGCCGCGGCTCATGCTGCCATTCCCGCATGGGTGGCCGAAGCCGCGGCTGTGCCGACGCCCGACTCGGCGAAAAGCGCGGGTGCCGTCGTTCTGTTCGAATCGACCGAGATCACGGTCGCCGACGGTTACGACACGCATTTTCGGAGGGTCGTGCGCATCCTCTCGCCGGCGGGGAGGAAGCACGCCACGCCGCGCGTCTACTTCGACGATCGCTCGATGCTCGAAGGTTTCCACGCCTGGGCCATCGATGGCGGCACGACGCGCGAGTACCGGGAGCGCGACGCGTTCGAGGCGACACCGCTCGCGTGGGGCGAGTTGTATAACGACCAGCACGTGAAGGTGATGCAGACGCTCGACTCGCCCGGCACCGTCGTGGCGTTCGAGTATCAGGTGCGGCGAACGCCGGATGCGCCGCAGGTGATCTGGGATTTCCAGCAGGAGCTCCCGGTACTCTCGACCTCCTTCTCGCTGACCGTCCCTACGTCATGGACGACCGAGGCGCACTGGTTCCGTTACACGCCGGTGCAGTCGACAGTCGCCGCGCCACAGATCCGATACCAGCTCAACAACGTTCCGAGAGTGGAGGACGAGCCGCGAATGCCTCCGTTCGAAGCGGTGGCCGGACGTGTCGGCGTGAGCATCGGTATGCCCGTGGCGCAGACGTGGAGCGGCATCGGGCAGTGGTTCAGCGGTCTCGCGGAGGTCCGCTGCACGCCGTCGCCGCAGATGCAGGCGAAGGTGGCGGAGATCGCGCCGTCGGACAAGCCACCGCTGGAGCGCATCCGTGCGATCGCCGAATACGTGCAGCGCGAGGTCCGCTACGTCGCCATCGAGATCGGCGTCGGCGGTTATCAGCCCCACCCGGCCCCGGACATCTTCAAGAAGCAGTTCGGCGACTGCAAGGACAAGGTGACGCTGCTCCGTACGATGCTGCGCGCCGCCGGCTTCGAGTCGTATTACGTGATCCTGAACGCCGACCGCGGCGTGGTCGACCCCGGCTTCGCCACGCCGTTCCTCTTCAATCACGCCATCATCGCCATCCGCGTTCCGGGCGGCGACGGCGTGTACACGACGCTCGATCATGCGCGCGCGGGCAAGCTGCTCTTCTTCGACCCGACGAGCGCTTCCACGCCGTTCGGAACGCTGCCGGCCTACGAGCAGCAGGGAAGCGCGCTCCTCGTTCTCGATGGCGGGGGCGAGCTGGTGACGTTGCCGTCAGCGCCGCCACAGGCGAGCCAGCTCCGCCGTCACGCGAAGCTCGTCCTCGACGCAAACGGCGTCCTGTCGGGTGACGTTGAAGAAGTGCGTAGCGGCAGCATGGCCGCAGAGGCTCGTGGGATCCTGCGAGCGATGAGCGCTGTCGAACGGGCGCGATGGGTCGATACCGCGGTCGGATTGCATCTCACGAATGCCGAGGTGGGAAATCTCTCCATCGAGAACGTCGACCGTTCGACCGGGGACGTGGTGATTCGCTATCACCTCGTGGCGCACGACTACATCACACACGCCGCCGAGCTCTCGCTCATCCGTCCGCGTGTCCTCGGCGAGAAAGCCGAGCCTCACATCGGCGGCCGGACACAAACGTACGAGACCGGCGGACCCTCGCTCCAGACCGATGACATCGAGATCGCCGTCCCTCCGGTCCTGGCGCTGAACGAGCTTCCGCCGCCGGTCAGCATTCGATCAGAGCCGCTGACGTACGAGGGGCGGTCGACGTTCGAAGGCAACACGCTCCGTTATTATCGCGAGTTCACGGTTCTCCAACATACGATTCCAGTCACGAAGATCGAGGAAGCGAATCGCGCGTTCGCGAAGATCGCCGCCGCGGAGCGGAGCACGGCCGTCTTCATCGAGAAGCGCTGATATCGGCAGGAGGGGAAGCATGACCCGCACGGCGACGATCCTGGTATTGGCCTGTCTCGCAGCGTCCGCGTTCGGAGCGGTGAAGAGCATCAACCATGATCTGACGCCGGCGACGGACGGCGATTTCGTCTTCGTCGTCGCGGGCGACAACCGGCCGACGACGCATGGCGCGCCGTACCCGCGGGTGTTCGACACCGTGCTCTCCGAGATCCGGGTCATTCAGCCGGCGCTCGTGCTTTGGACGGGCGACACCGTCTACGGCTACGGCGACAAGGATCGCGCGGAGCTCGCGAACGAGTACGCGACGTTCCTGCGCAAGGCGGCGAACGCCGACGTGCCGATCTTCAACGCGCCGGGGAACCACGAGGTACATCCGAACATCACGCCGTGCGACAAGCCGGACGTCTGCGAGGAGGAGTTCAAGGCGCACTTCGGCGATCTGTACGGATCGTTCGACTATCGCGGCGTCCACTTCATCGCGCTCGACACCGAGGAGATCGGGCACGAGGAGGTGGTCGACGGAAAGAAGACGGCCGTGCAGATCGTCGACGGCGATCAGCTCAAGTGGCTCAAGGAGGATCTCGAGGCGCACAAGAACGCGCGCGCGATTTTCGCCTTCTTCCACACCGAGCTGACGCCGGCGCCGAACGACGAGGACGGCAACGGCCATCCCCCCCTCGGCAACGCCTCGGACATCCGGTCGCTCTTCGCGAAGTACCACGTCAAAGCAGTGTTTCAGGGCCACGAGCACCTTCTCTACGCGCCCGATCCGAAGACGACCGAAGGCGTGCGCTACTTCGTGGCGGGCGGCGCGGGGGCGCCGATGTACGCGCGGCCGGAGAACGGCGGCGTCTCCAGCTACATCGTCGTGGAGATGAAGGGGAGCGACGCGACGTTCAACATCGTCGAGCCGGGACGCTTCTACGTGCAGGGGGCCGGTGACGTGGTCTGGCTGATCAACTCGAATGACGTCGAGATTCCCGCGCGGCGGATCGAAGCGACGGTTCCGGCGGCGGTCGGGAAGTGCGGCGCGCTTGCGTTCGACCAGACGCTCGCGAAGAAGTTCGACGGCGAGATCCGCGAGGTGAGCTGCAAGCCGTCCGGCGC
>DASYSN010000022.1:0-1923 GCA_036003305.1 Thermoanaerobaculia bacterium | reverse complement strand
GGGCGAAGTGCTGAAGTTCCCCGGCTTCCTCGCCATCTTCCAGGACACGGCGAAGGACGACGACGACGAGGAGAGCGCCGAGAACGACAAGGCGCTCCCGCCTCTGAACGAAGGCGACGTCCTGCAGCTCATCAACCTCGATACGAAACAGAACTTCACGCAGCCGCCGCCGCGCTACACGGAAGCGACGCTCGTGAAGGCGCTGGAAGAGAACGGGATCGGGCGTCCGTCGACGTACGGCCAGATCCTCACGACGATCCAGGCGCGCGACTACACGTACAAGCACGACGGCAAGTTCCACCCGACCGAGCTCGGGATGGTCGTGACTCGCCTCCTCAAGAAGTCGTTCGGCGACATCATCGACGAGACCTACACCGCCCGCCTCGAAGAGGAGCTCGACGAGATCGAGGACGGGAAGCTCGAGTGGACCGACGCGCTGCGCGAGTTCAACGTCAAGTTCTCCAAGGACCTTGTCCGCGCCGCGACCGAGATGGTGGAAGTGAAGCGCGCAGGCGTCGAGACGGACGAAAAGTGCGAGAACTGCGGCTCGCCGATGGTGATCAAGTTCGGCCGCTTCGGCGAGTTCCTCGCCTGCACGAACTACCCGGAGTGCAAGACCACCAAAGAGATGGCGAAGGGCCACGCCGCGGACGCCGCGGCGGAAGGCGAGCAGATCATCTGCGACAAATGCGGCAAGCCGATGCAGCTCAAGCGCTCGCGCTTCGGCCAGTTCTACGCCTGCACCGGCTATCCCGACTGCAAGAACACGAAGGACCCGCGCCTCCTGAAAGCGAACATCCCGAACGAACCGCAGCCGCCGTGTGAGAACTGCGGCAAGGAGATGGTGCTCAAGAGCGGCCGTTACGGCCCGTTCTACTCATGCAGCGGCTATCCCGACTGCAAGACCATCCGCAAGATCGGCGGCGGCAAGTCGACCCCTCCGAAGCCGACCGGCGTGAAGTGCCCGAGTTGCGGCGAAGGCGACCTCGTCGAGCGCCGCTCGCGCCGCGGCGTCTTCTACTCCTGCTCGCGCTATCCGAAGTGCGACTTCGCCCTCAACAACCGCCCGGTCCCCCGCCCCTGCCCCAAGTGCGCCGCCCCCTACCTCGTCGAAAAAGAGACGAAGAAGGAAGGCCACATCGAGCTCTGCAACAACCCCGAGTGCGACTACCGCGCCCCAATCACGGGGACAACTGACGCCGCGAGCGCGTAGCGGGATCCGCTTCCCGTCATCCTGAGTCGCCGCAGCGAAGCGGAGGACGACGAAGGATCTCAAAATGCGGTGCACGTGGCTTGTGCCGCGAATTCTGAGATCCTTCGCCGCGCTACGCCGGCTCAGGATGACGGACAAAACCCGTCACGTCTCACCGGCCACTCAAAAACGCGCGTACCGGCGGGGTGATCAGGTCGTAGTCGATGAGGAACGTGTCGTGGCCGTTCTGGGAGGTTATGGAGTCGTGGAGCACGGCGGTGCCGTTCTCGCGCATCGCGTCTTCAACGCGGACCGCCTCGGTGACCGGGAAGAGCCAGTCGGTATCGAACGAGACGAGGAGGGTGCGGCCGCGCCATTTGGCGAACGCCTTCTCGAGCGATCCGTACTGCTCCTCGAGGTCCATCTCGTCCATGGCGGCCTGGACGCGGATGTAGGAGTTCGCGTCGTAGGCGCTCGCGAACTTCTTGCCCTGGTGCTCGAAGTACGAGTCGATCTCGAACTGGCGCGTGGCGCCGCGGCGGCGGCGTCCGAACTTCGTCTGCAGCGCGTGCGACGAGAGGTACGTCATGTGGCCGACCATGCGCGCGACCTGCAGGCCGCGCAGCGGATCGTGATTGTCGTAATAGTCGCCATTCTTGAAGCAGGCATCGGCTTCGATGATCTTGCGGCCGATGATGTGCCACGCGATTCCGTGCACCGGGACTGCGGCG